>JAEWQZ010000146.1 GCA_023460255.1 Actinomycetes bacterium | reverse complement strand
CCGCCGTCGTGCGATACGTCATGCCGGTCGACGGCTCCGTCGCCCGGCTCTTCGACCCGCCCGCGGCCCGCTGGTCGGCGGGGCACCGCGGCGTCGACCTGCTCGCCGCCCCGGGGGACCCGGTCCGCTCCCCCGCCGACGGCATCGTCGAGTTCAGCGGGGTGGTGGTGGACCGCACGGTCCTGACGGTGCGCCACCCGGACGGTCTGCGGAGCAGCCTGGAACCCCTCGTCGAGCCCCTGGCCCGCGGCACACCCGTGCGTGCCGGCCAGGTCGTGGCGACCCTCGCCGGACCGCCAGGGCCGGGCGGTCACCCCGGGCACTGCGCGCCGGCGACCTGCCTGCACTGGGGCGTGCGCCGTGGCGAGGAGTACGTCGACCCGCTCGGCCTGCTGGGGCCGGGGCCGGTCGTGCTGCTGCCCGGTCCGTGACCGCGCGGCCTGCGGGCAGGACCGACGATGCGGCCGACCGTGAGCGCGACCCGCGGACGGAGCGGTCCGGGTCGGTCGTCGGCCGGCGCTACGCCCGGTCGCTCTCCTGGAGCGAGGTGCGCAGCCGGAGCATCGCGGCGGTGTGCATCTGGGAGATGCGGGACTCGGTGACGCCGAGCACGCGCCCGATCTCCGCGAGGGTCATGCCCTCGTAGTAGTACAGGACCAGGACGATCTTCTCCCGCTCGCCGAGCCGCTCGATGGCGCGGGCGAGGAGCACCTTCGTCTCGGCCACCTCCACGGTCGCGGCAGGGTCGGCCGCCCGGTGGTCCTCGAGCGTGTCGATCAGGCTGAGCGAGTCGCCACGCTCGGTGCCGGAGCCGAGCAGCTCGTCGAGCGCCGCCACGTTCACCGTGGACAGCTGGGTGAAGATGGCACGGAGCTCGCCGACACCCATCTCCAGCCGCTCGGCGACCTCGTGCTCGCTCGGCTGGCGGCGCAGCTGGGCCTCCAGCTCGGCGTACGCGCGGTCAACGGCACGCGCCTTCGTGCGCACGGAGCGCGGGATCCAGTCGATCGCGCGCAGCTCGTCGATGATCGCGCCACGGATCCGTGCGCTGGCGTAGGTCTCGAACTTCACCGACCGTTCCGCGTCGTACTTCTCGATGGCGTCGATGAGGCCGAACATCCCGTAGGAGACCAGGTCCGCCTGCTCGACGGTGCTGGGCAGGCCGGCGCCGACACGGCCCGCGACCATCGTGACGAGGGGGGCGTAGTGCAGGATCAGCCGCTCACGCGCGACGCGGTCGCCGGACTCCTTGAAGACCGACCAGAGCGAGGCGAGGCTGATCGCGTCCTCGGCCGCACCCTCGAGGTGCGGGCGCGGCACGATCGAGGTCGTCGGGGAGTGCACGGCCTCGGCCTGCTCGGTGCTCGGCTGGTTCGTCATCATGCCCTCGGGTGCGCCTGCTCGTATGAGCTGCGCAGACGCTCGGGGGTCACGTGCGTGTAGCGCTGCGTCGTGGTCAGGGTGGCGTGCCCCAGTATCTCCTGAACACTGCGCAGGTCAGAGCCACCCTGCAGCAGGTGTGTCGCGGTCGTGTGCCGCAGAGCGTGCGGCGCGACGTCGTCGATGCCGGCAGCCTGCGCCGCGCGGTGCACGACCGCGCGCACCTGGCGCTGGTCCATCCGGCGCCCACGGGCCCCGAGAAGGAGGGCGGCGCCCGAGTGCGCGGTGACGAGGGCCGACCGCGCGTCCTCCAGCCAAGCGTCCAGCGCCCGTGAGGCGGGCACGCCGAACGGGACCACGCGCTCCTTGGCCCCCTTGCCCATCACGCGCAGCAGCCGCGCGCCCCTGTCGACGTCCCCGACGTCGGTCGCCACGAGCTCGCCGACGCGCACGCCCGTCGCGTAGAGGATCTCGAGGACCGCCCAGTCCCGGACGGCTATCGCGTCGCCGTCGGCGGCCCGCAGCCGCGCGAGCTCGAGCAGCCGGGTCGCCGACTCCACGGCCAGGACCGACGGCAGGACGAGGCCCGGCGCGGCCGTGACCAGGCGGGCGCTCGGGTCGACGTCGACGAGGCCGCGGGCCGTGGCCCAGGCGAAGAAGGACCTGATGGCTGCGCCCCGGCGCGCGACTGTCGCTCGGGCGAGGCGGGCCCCGACCATGGACGCGAGCCACGCCCGCAGGAGCGGCAGGTCGATCTCGTGCCACTGGCGGCCGTGCCGCTCGGCGAAGGCGATCAGGTGCCGCACGTCGCCGGTGTACGCCCGGATGGAGTGCGGCGACATCGCCCGGTCGACGTCCAGGTGTGCACCAAAAACGGCCACGACCTGCTCGCCGGTCATGGCCACGGTGCCGGTCACCGCTGGGTGCACCCGTCTACCGTGTCGTGTCGAGGGGGCGGTCACAAGACGGCACACACAGACTTCACCCGCTCCATCTGCTGGCACTTCGACGCAGCGACTGACTTGTCCTGATTTGTCCGACACGTCGCGTCAGCGGCGCCAGCCACCGCCGTCGCGACGGGCAAGGCCCGCCAGCTCGAGCCGGCCGAGGGCGCCGCGGAGCTCCGCCGGGGTCAGGCCCGCGG
>JAEWQZ010000145.1 GCA_023460255.1 Actinomycetes bacterium | reverse complement strand
GACCGCGCCGCCGAAGGTCCGCACGCCCGGCGCCGTCACGACGCGGGTGGGCAGCGCCCCGGTGAGGTCCGCGAGCGGACCCTGGAGGGGCTCGGCGGACGTGAGGTCCTCAGGGCGCGCGCCCGATGCGGCGTCGACCACGAGCAGCCGTTGCGGCGGGCGCGTCTGGTCGGCCACCGCCGCGAGGGTGCGGGGCAGGTACTCGGTGGCACCCCGGGTGACCACGACGGCCGTGACTGTCTCCCGGGGTCGGGCGCTGGGGCGGGCGGAGGGCACGGACGTCGGCACCCGGGCACCCGGCGGTGCTTCGGTCATCGGGGTCCATCATGCTTCCTGCACCTGCGGACGCCGACCACGCCGCGCCCGGGGGGCGGGTGATCCGCGTCTCGCACCGGGCGGCCCGGCTAGACGACGCGCTTCTTCAGCTTCCGGCGCTCCCGCTCCGACAGCCCGCCCCAGATGCCGAACCGCTCGTCGTGCGCGAGCGCGTACTCCAGGCACTCGGCCCGGACGTCGCACCGGGTGCAGACCTTCTTCGCCTCGCGGGTCGAGCCGCCCTTCTCGGGGAAGAACGCCTCGGGGTCGGTCTGGGCGCAGAGTGCGCGCTCCTGCCACGCGAGTGCGGCGTCGTCATCGGCGTCGCCGAACAGCGGAAGTACCGCGGCCACGCCCTCCGCGGGGCGCGTCGCCTCGGAAGGGAACGCTGCGTCGTCGTCGAGCAAGTTCCACATGTCGAGAGCCTCCGTGCCCTTCGGTGCCCGTCAGGTCGATCCGGTCCTCACGGGTGGTGCGGTGGTGCGGGTGGTGCAGTGTTGTGCGGGTCGTGCGGGTCGTGCGGGTTGTGCGGGTCGTGCGCCGTGAACGAACTGCAATGAGAGAATTACACGCGTGTCATCCGCGGCAGTCAAGCCGGTCTGTGCTACACATCCCGGCCGCGCCCACCTCGACCGGGTGAAATTTCACCCGGTCGGCCGTACCGCTCCCGACGTGGACTCACCGCGTGCCCGGGGGCGGGGATCTCTAGGCTGAGCCCGTGACCAGCACCATGCCCCTGCCCGGGCTGCTCGCCCGGCTCACCGCCGACCCGGGTCGGCCACGCCTCACCTGGTACGGCGCCGACAGCGAGCGGGTGGAGCTGTCGGGCCACGTCCTGGACAACTGGGTCACCAAGACCGCCAACCTCCTCGTGGAGGAGTACCAGGCCGGGCCGCTGACCCGGGTGCTCGTCGACCTCCCGGTGCACTGGCGAACGGTCGTCTGGGCGATGGCCGCGTGGCGCGTCGGCGCGTGCGTGGCCCTCCCGCCCTCGACGGGCCGGCCCGACCTCGTCGTCACCGCGGAACCCGCTCGGCACGCCGCCGCCGACGTCGACGTCGTCGCGGTCGCCCTGCCCGCCTTGGCGCGGCACTACGAGGGCGACCTGCCCGTCGGCGCCGTCGACGCGACGTCCGCGGTGATGACGTACGGCGACGTCCTGACCTGGATGCCCGAGCCGAGCGTCACGGCGCCGGCACTCAAGGTGGGCGAGCGCCTCGTCACGCACGCGGGCCTGACGCAGTGGGCCACCGAGCTCCTCGACGGTCACGGCGGGTGCGGGCCCGGCGCCCGGGTGCTGCTCGTGGTGCCCGACGAGGCCCGGGAGGCGGCGCTCGGCATCGCCGCCGCGGTCTACGGGCGCGACGGCTCGCTCGTGATCTGCCCGCCGGCCCTGGACGGTGCCGCGCGCGACCGGCTGGCCGGTGCCGAGCGCGTCACCGACCGCATCGTCGTGGACCCGCCGGCGGCCACGGACTGACCGCGGACTGACCGAGGACCGACCGCACACGGACCCGAGCGGTCCGGCCTGTCACGGAGCCGCGGGGACGGTCAGGGCACGTCGGCCTGCACGACACGCCCCTGCCCGTCGATGCTGAGCGCGCCGTCCGACGCCGGGACGAACACCGACTGCCCCCGCTCGAGCCGGGCGCTCTCGTCGGTCTCGCACGTGAGGGTCACGTCCCCGTCCAGGCAGAGCACGATGCGCGGCCCTCGTCCGGGCATGCGGTGCGCACCGTCCCCGGGGACCGTGGTGACCGAGAGCTCGAAGTCGTCGACGGGGGCGTAGAACACCCGCGTGACCCCGTTGAAGACCTCGGGGGCGATGCGGATGGGCGGCGCGGCCACGTAGTCGACGTTGGCGAGCAGCTCGGGGATGTCGATGTGCTTGGTCGTCAGCCCGGCCCGCAGCACGTTGTCCGAGTTCGCCATGACCTCCACCGCCGTGCCGTGGAGGTAGGCGTGGACGCCGCCGGCGGGGACGAACATCGCCTCCCCCGGCTCGAGCGTCACGGGGTTGAGGAGCAGCGAGGTCACCACCCCCGGGTCCCCGGGGTACGCCTCGCCGAGCAGCACCACCGTCCGGTCCGCCCGCTGGGACGGCGACGCGCCCGCGTCCAGCCGTCGCCGGCACGCCTCGACGACCTCGGCCACGCCCGCCGCGTCCGGGCGCAGGTCGGGCTCGAGGAGACGCCGGAAGGCCGTCCGGATGCCCTGGGCCGTGGGGTCGCCCTGGAGCACCCGGTGGATCGCCTGGGCGAGCGGCGCGTCGAGGTCGGCGAGCAGCTCGACGACGCGCCGCGGGGCACGGAACCCGGACAGCGCCTCGACCCGGGAGATCGCGTGGACGAGCTCCGGCTTGTGGTTGCGGTCCTTGTAGCTGCGGCGGCGGTCGAACAGGTCGACGCCCGCCGCCTCCTCCGCGGCGAACCCCTCCCGCGCGCGCTCGAGCGACGGGTGCACCTGGAGCGAGACCGGCCGCTCCACGGCGATGACCTTGAGCAGGTAGGGCAGCGTCCTGCCGAACCGGGCGACGACGTCCCGCCCGAGCTGCCCCTCGGCGTCCCGGGCGATGAGCTCGTCGAGGCGCTGCGGTCCGTCGGGCGAGTCCACCACCGACGGGTCGGTGGGGTGCGCGCCGAGCCACAGCTCCGCCGCCGGCTCCCCCGTCGGGGGCTCCCCGATGAAGTCGAAGATGGCGGTCGGCGAGCCCCAGAGGTACTCGCGCCGTGGGTTGGAGAGCCGGAGCACAACGTCCTCATCTGTCGACGGAGGGGTCGTTCGATCGTAGCCACCCGGCGGCCGCCGTCGCCCACGGCCCGGGTCGCTCCCCGGGTAGGACGGCCCGGCCGATCCCGGGTGCCGGGCGCCGGTCGTCGCGCGGGCCGGGGTGGGCCAGACTGGACGACCATGCGAGGAATCATCCTGGCCGGTGGCTCCGGCACGCGCCTGCACCCGATCACGATGGGGGTCAGCAAGCAGCTGGTCCCGGTCTACGACAAGCCGATGATCTACTACCCGCTGTCGACGCTCATCCTGGCCGGCATCCGGGACGTGCTGGTCATCACGACCCCGCACGACGCGGAGCAGTTCCGGCGGCTGCTCGGCGACGGCTCGCAGTTCGGCATCTCGCTGTCCTACACGGTGCAGGCGGAGCCGAACGGCCTCGCCCAGGCGTTCGTGCTCGGCGCGGACTTCATCGGCTCCGACCACGCCGCCCTCGTCCTCGGCGACAACATCTTCTACGGGCCCGGCCTGGGCACCCGCCTGTCGCGGTTCCGCCAGATCGACGGCGGCGCGATCTTCGCCTACCGCGTCGCCGAGCCGCGGGCGTACGGCGTCGTGGAGTTCGACGACGCCGGCCGCGCGCTGTCGCTCGAGGAGAAGCCCGAGCACCCCAAGAGCAGCTACGCGGTGCCGGGCCTGTACTTCTACGACAACGACGTCGTGGAGATCGCCCGGGACCTGCGCCCGTCCGCGCGGGGCGAGTACGAGATCACCGACGTCAACCGCACCTACCTCGAGCAGGGCCGGCTCCAGGTGGAGATCCTGCCGCGTGGCACGGCCTGGCTGGACACCGGGACCTTCGAGGCCCTGCTGGACGCGTCGGACTACGTGCGGGCCATCGAGCACCGGCAGGGCCAGAAGATCGGGTCACCGGAGGAGGTCGCCTGGCGGATGGGGTTCCTCTCCGACGACGAGCTGCGCGTGCGCGCCGAGGCGATCATGAAGTCCGGGTACGGCGCCTACCTCATGGACCTGCTGGCCGAGCGCGACGGCCGCTGAGACCCCAGCACAAGAACGCGAACATCGGTGCAGATGCGAGCGACGGACCGGGCGAACCTGCACCGTTGTTCGTCAGACGCGCGGGAACGCAGGTCCGTCCGCCCCGTGCCCGTCACGGTCTCAGCCGGCGAGCACGTCCCCGGCGGCGGCGGCCCACCGGTCACGCCAGTCCGCGATCGGCGCCAGCCCGACGGCGGCGAGCCGGTCGTGCCCGAGCACCGAGTAGGCGGGCCGGGCGGCTGGGCGGACGAAGGCCGCGCTCGTCGTCGGCCGCACGAGTGCCGGGTCCAGCCCGGCTGAGGCGACCACATCACGCGCGAAGCCGAACCACGTCACCTGCCCGGACGACGTCGCGTGGTAGGCCCCGGCGGGGGCTGCGACCTCCACGAGGCGCACCAGCAGGTCGGCCACGTCCGCCGTCCACGTCGGCTGACCCACCTGGTCGTCCACGACGTCCACGCCGCCGCGCTCCGCGGCGAGCCGCGCGATCGTCCGCGGGAAGCAGCCGCCGTGGGCGCCGTACAGCCACGCCGTGCGGACGACCAGCGCGTCCGGGGCCACGGCGCGCACGGCCCACTCCCCCGCGGCCTTGGTCCGCCCGTACGCCGAGCGGGGCGCGAGGGGTGCGTCCTCGGGGTACGGGCTCCGGGCGGCGCCGTCGAAGACGTAGTCCGTGGACACGTGCACGAGGCGTGCGCCGTGGCGCACCGCCGCGGCGGCCAGGGTGGCGGGCGCCACGGCGTTGAGGGCGAACGCCTCGGCCTCGCGGTCCTCCGCGTCGTCGACGGCCGTCCAGGCGGCGCAGTTCACGACGACGTCGTGCCCCGCCACCGCCGCGTCCACCGCCGCCGCGTCCCGGACGTCGAGCTCCGCCGAGCCGGCCGCCGTCACGTCCCGGCCCGCGAGCCGCGCGACCACGTCGGTGCCCAGCATCCCGCGGGCCCCCGTCACCAGCCAGCGCATGTCGGCCCCTCTCGTCACGCCCCCCGGCCCGGTCCCGGTGTCGGCTCGGGCAGCGTATCCGGGCCCCCGTAGAGTGGCGGCCAGGCACCCTGCCGACACCTCCCCGAGAGACCAGAGGAGCCCCATGCAGGTCCGCGAGCTCGCCGTCCCCGGCGCCTGGGAGCTCACGCCCCGCCAGCACGGCGACCCGCGCGGCGTCTTCCTCGAGTGGTTCAAGGCCGAGACGCTCGCCGAGCTCACCGGGCACCCGCTCACCCTGGCGCAGGCAAACCTCTCCGTCTCCGCGGCGGGCGTCGTGCGCGGCGTGCACTTCTCCGACGTCCCCCCGGGGCAGGCGAAGTACGTGACGTGCCCGCACGGTGCGGTGCTCGACGTCGTCGTCGACCTGCGCACCGGCTCGCCGACCTTCGGCACCTGGGACGCCGTCCTGCTCGACGACGCCGACCGCCGCGCCGTCTACCTGGGCGAGGGGCTGGGGCACGCGTTCATGTCCCTGGCGGACGGCTCGACCGTGGCGTACCTCTGCTCGACCGGGTACGCGCCGCAGCGCGAGCACGGGGTGCACCCGCTGGACCCCGCCATCGGTGTCGCATGGCCGACCACGGGCCGTGACGGGCAGCCGCTCACGCCCGTGCTGTCCGACAAGGACGCCGCGGCGCCGACCCTGGCCGAGGCCACGGCCGCGGGCCTGCTGCCCCGGATGGCCGACGTCGAGGCGCACCTGGCCGGGCTGCGCGCCGCCGCCGGGACCCCCTGACGCCCGATCCACCGAGGTCTGGGTCGCTCTCCGCGACCGGAACCTCGGTCGATCGTCAGCGACCGAGCTCGGCGTACCGCGCCTCCGTGGCGTCCTTGAGCGGGCGCCACCAGTCCTCGTTCGCGCGGTACCACTCGATGGTCGCCGCCAGCCCGTCGCGGAAGCTCGCGTAGCGCGGACTCCAGCCCAGCTCGTCCCGCAGCCTCGAGGCGTCGATCGCGTACCGCAGGTCGTGCCCGGGCCGGTCGCTGACGAGGTCGTACGCGTCACGCGGGCGGCCCATCAGCTCGAGGATCGTCTCGACGACGTCCCGGTTGCTCTGCTCGCCGTCGGCGCCGATGAGGTACGTCTCGCCGACGCGCCCCTTCTCGATGATCGTCCAGACCGCCGCGTTGTGGTCCTCGACGTGGATCCAGTCCCGCACGTTGGCGCCCGTGCCGTACAGCTTCGGCCGCACGCCGGACAGGACGTTGGTGACCTGGCGCGGGATGAACTTCTCCACGTGCTGGTACGGGCCGTAGTTGTTCGAGCAGTTCGAGATCGTGGCCTGCACACCGAACGAGCGGACCCACGCGCGCACGAGCAGGTCGCTGGCGGCCTTCGTCGAGGAGTAGGGGCTCGACGGGTTGTACGGGGTGCTCGGCGTGAACTTCGCGGGGTCGTCGAGCTCGAGGTCGCCGTAGACCTCGTCCGTGGAGATGTGGTGGTAGCGGACGCCGTGCCGGCGCACCGCCTCGAGCAGCGTGTACGTGCCGACGACGTTCGTCCGCACGAAGGGTGACGGGTCCGCCAGGGAGTTGTCGTTGTGGGACTCGGCGGCGAAGTGCACGACGAGGTCGCTGGCGGCCACGAGGCCGTCCACGACGGCCGCGTCGGCCACGTCGCCGCGCACGAACGTGATGGCGTCGGCGACCGGGGCGAGGGTGTCCTCCCGGGCCGCGTAGGTGAGCGCGTCGAGGACCGTCACGGCGACGTCGGGCCGCTCACGCACCGTCTGGTGGACGAAGTTCGCGCCGATGAAGCCCGCACCGCCGGTGACCAGGATCCGCATGGCGACGAGACTATCCACGGTCCGCACCGCGCATCAGGCGCGTCCGCGCCCGCCGGCCTGGACGCCCGGCCCGGCGAGGGCTCCCGGCAGCGCCCTGAGGGCGGTCCGGACGACGCGCCGTGCCCGCGGGACCCTCGACCCAACGGCGTTCTGCGCCGCTCTCTGTAGGCTGAACCGGGACCGGCGCCCGGCCGCGTCCCCCGTCACGAGGGGCTCTCCATTGACAGTGCGCATCGTCGATTCCGCTGACGTCGACGCCAGGGCCGAGATCGGCGACGGCTCCTCCGTGTGGCACCTCGCACAGGTCCGGGAGGACGCCCGCATCGGGCGGGACTGCATCATCGGGCGCGGCGCGTACATCGGCACCGGCGTGCGGATGGGCGACGCCTGCAAGGTCCAGAACTACGCGCTCGTCTACGAGCCGGCCGTCCTCGAGGACGGCGTGTTCATCGGCCCCGCCGTCGTGCTGACCAACGACACGTTCCCGCGCGCGGTCAACCCCGACGGCTCGCTGAAGAGCGCGCACGACTGGGAGCCGACGGGGGTGACGATCCGCGAGGGCGCCTCGATCGGCGCGCGCTCGGTGTGCGTCGCGCCCGTGACGATCGGCCGGTGGGCCACCGTCGCGGCGGGCTCCGTCGTGACGCGCGACGTGCCGGACTTCGCGCTGGTCGCGGGCGTGCCCGCGCGGCGCATCAAGTGGGTGGGGCGCGCGGGCGTCCCGCTCGAGGACCTCGGCGCCGGACGCTGGCGCTGCCCCCAGACGGGGGATCAGTTCGAGGAGACCGATGGGGTGCTGGCGCTGACCGCGCCCGGCCCCGGCGAGAAGGAGACCAGATGAGCAACCCGATGATCCCGGCCGCGAAGCCGGTGATCGGCGACGAGGAGCGCGAGGCCGTCGACCGCGTCCTGCGCAGCGGCATGATCGCCCAGGGCCCGGAGGTTGCCGCCTTCGAGAAGGAGTTCGCCGAGCAGCTCGTGGGCGGGCGCGCCTGCGTGGCCGTGAGCTCGGGCACGTCCGGCCTGCACCTCGGTCTGCTCGCCGCCGGCATCGGCCGCGGCGACGAGGTCATCGTCCCGTCGTTCACCTTCGCCGCGACGGCGAACTCGGTGGCACTGACGGGCGCGACGCCGGTCTTCGCCGACATCGACCCGGTGACGTTCAACCTGTCCCCGGCCGCGGCGGAGGCCGTGATCACCGAGCGCACCGCCGCGATCATGCCCGTGCACCTCTACGGGCAGCCGGCCGACATGACGGCGTTCACCGAGCTCACCCAGCGCCGGGGCATCCAGCTGTTCGAGGACGCCGCGCAGGCGCACGGCGCCACCTGGCAGGGTGCGCCCGTCGGCAGCTTCGGCACGTTCGCGATGTTCAGCCTGTACCCGACGAAGAACATGACGTCGGGCGAGGGCGGCATGGTGTCGTGCGCGACGCCGGAGGTCGTGCGCATGGTGCAGCTGCTGCGCAACCAGGGCATGGAGCGCCGGTACGCCAACGAGGTCCTGGGCTTCAACGCCCGGATGACCGACGTGCACGCCGCGATCGGCCGCGTGCAGCTGGGCAAGCTCCCCGCGTGGACCGCGAAGCGGCAGGCCAACGCGGAGTTCTTCAACGCCAACCTCGAGGGCGTCGTCACCCCGGCGGTGGCCGACGGCGCGACGCACGTGTGGCACCAGTACACGATCCGGGTGTCCGGCGACCGCGACGCCTTCGCCAAGGCCCTCGCCGAGGAGCACGGCGTCGGCTCGGGCGTGTACTACCCGATCCCGAACAACGAGCTGCCCTCGTTCGGCGTCGAGGCCGACCTGCCGGAGACCGCGAAGGCGTGCGCCGAGGTCATCTCGCTGCCCGTCTACCCGGCCCTGACCGACGAGCAGCTCGAGCGCATCGTCGCCGGCGTCAACGCCGTCGCGAAGGCAGGTGCCTGATGGCCGACCTCCGCGCGGGCCTCATCGGCCTCGGCATGATGGGGCGTCACCACGCCCGCGTCCTGAAGTCCCTGCCGGGCGTGCAGCTCGTCGCCGTGGCCGACCCGGGCGGCGACGCCCACAAGGTCGCAGGCGGGCTCGAGGTCGGCACCTCGGTGCAGCACCTCATCGACGCCGGCATCGACTACGCGATGGTGGCGGCGCCGACGGTCTTCCACGAGGAGACGGCCCTGGCCCTGGCCGAGGCCGGCATCCACGCGATGGTGGAGAAGCCGCTCGCGCCGACCGAGGAGTCCGCGCGTCGCATGGCGCAGGCCTTCGCCGACCGCGGCCTCGTGGGCGCCGTCGGGCACATCGAGCGCTACAACCCGGCTCTGCAGAGCCTGCGGGCGCGGCTGGCCGCCGGCGAGCTCGGCGACGTCTACCAGGTGATCACCCGGCGCCAGGGCCCCTTCCCGGCCCGGATCGCCGACGTCGGCGTCGTCAAGGACCTCGCGACGCACGACATCGACCTGACCGCCTGGGTGACCCAGTCGCCGTTCGTCTCCGTGGCCGCGCAGACGGCCGTGAAGAGCGGCCGCGAGCACGAGGACCTCGTCGCGATCGTCGGCAAGCTTGCCGACGGCACCGTGACGAGCCACCTGGTGAACTGGCTGTCGCCGATGAAGGAGCGCGTGACGATCGTCACGGGCGAGCGCGGCGCGTTCGTCGCCGACACCCTCACCGCCGACCTGACGTTCTACGCCAACGGCACCGTGAGGACGACGTGGGAGTCCCTCGCCGGGTTCCGCGGCGTGACCGAGGGCGACGTCACCCGGTTCGCGATCGCCAAGCCCGAGCCGCTGCGCACCGAGCACGAGGCGTTCCGCGACGCGGTGCTCGGCAAGGAGGCGGACATCGTCACGATGGAGCAGGGCATGGCCACCGTGCGGGTCGCCGAGGCCGCACTCGAGGCTGCGCAGACCGGGCGGACGATCTCGCTGGCCTGACGTAGCCCATGATCGACCGCGCGGTGTCCCCGGCACCCGCGGGCCCCGACGAGGCCCGTGGCTCTGCCGGGGACGCGCCGCGCCTGCACTGGGTGGACACGGCCAAGGCGCTCGCGATCATCCTGGTGGTCATCTACCACGTCTCGCTGACCGGCTCGGCCTACCTCCTCCCGGGGTCGACCGACTGGGGCGCCGAGCTCTGGCGCGGCATCAGCACGTACCTCCTGCCCGTCCGGATGCCGCTCTTCTTCCTCGTCTCCGGAGTGCTGGCCGTCCAGGCGCTGGGCCGCCCGTGGGGCCTGCTGGGACGACGGCGGTTCGCCGACCTGCTGTGGCCGTTCGTACTGTGGTCCCTCGCCTACGGGCCGGCCTACGGCTGGGGCTACGGGCACGGCCCGGGTGACCCGTGGGGCGCGACGCTCGCGCAGTGGGAGGCAGCCGCGTACGGCGGCTCGGCGTACTGGTACCTCACGACGCTCGTCGCGTTCTTCCTCGTGGCGCGGCTCCTGCGCTCCCACGGCGCCGTGGTCCTCGTGCTCTCGTTCGTGGCCTGGCTCGGCGCGACCTCCGTCGACGACGTCACGGAGGCCGTGCTCCCCGACGATCTCGTGACCACCCTCACACGGCTCTGCTGGTTCGGCGTGTGGTTCTTCCTCGGCTGCTTCGCCCGTCCGCTCGTCGAGTCGGTGGCGGGCGCACGCGGTCGCGCCCTGCCGCTCGTCTCGGCGCTCGGCTTCGTGGCCGCGGCCGCGTGGCTCTACGGCATCGGCGGCGCGCCCGAGCAGTGGAGCTACGGCGCGAGCGTGCTCGGGGTCCTGACGTTCGTGCTGGCGTCGGTGCGACTGGCCCGCAGCTCTCGGGTGCGGGAGTGGTCGGCCTACCTCGCCCGTCGCACGTTGCCGATCTACGTCGTGCACCCACTGATCCTGACCCTCGTCGTCTGGCTGACGCGCGACGGCGAGGGGCGCTCCGGCGTCGAAGGCGGCTCGCCGATCCTCGGGTTCCTGTTCACCCCCGTCGTCTCGGCGCTGCTCATCGCCGCCGCGATCGGGATCCATCGCCTCGCGGGCATGGTCGGCGTCCCGTGGCTGTTCCAGGCCCCGACGCTCAGGCGCCCGTCCACCTGACCGGCACGCGCCCGACGTCGAGAGCCGGATCGGCCCGCGATGCCGCGGCTCCTCCCACCCCGTTCCGTCCGCGGCCCGCCAGGGTGGTCAGGCGGTCACCAGCCGTTGGCGATCGTCGCCTTGGCGCCGAAGGTGCCCCCGTGGCGGCCGGGGTAGAACCACAGCGCACCCGACGGGTCACGGCCCAGCAGGTCGCTGTACCCGTCGCGGTTCAGGTCCGCACCGGAGGCGAACTCATACCCGCTCCACCCGTGCCCGACCCGCTGCCGCATCCAGAAGAACCCGCCCCCACGCCCGGCGTAGTACCACAGCTTGCCCGCCGCATCGATCGACAAGATGTCCATCCACCCGTCCCGGTTGGCGTCCCCGGCCGCGTACAGCTCGAACCCGGTCCACCCGTTGCCGACCTGCACCCGACGGCCGAACTTGCCCAGCCCCGCCCCCGGGTACAGCCACAACCGCCCGGCCGGGTCGATCGCCAGCAGGTCCGCCCGCCCGTCGCCGTTCATGTCCCCCGCCGGCACGATCCGGTACCCGTTCCACCCGTTGCCGATCTTGACCCGGCCACCCAGGCCACCGGCACCGTTGCCCGGGTACATCCACAGGTAACCCGCGGCGTCCGCCGCCACCAGGTCCGACCGCCCGTCGGAGCTCCAGTCCCCCGGCGCGAACACCCGCATCGCACCCCACCCAGGACCGAACCGACGCATCGCACCCAACCGACCATTGCCCGTCCCGGGGAACAGGTACAGCGTCCCGGCACCATCCACCGTGAAGACGTCCGCCTTGCCGTCGCCCGTCACGTCACGCGTCATCACGATCTGGTCGATCGGGATCGACGGCATGCTCACCCGCACCTGGGCACCGTCGACGGTGTGGTCGAGGAGATCGATGCTGACGACGCCGTTCGCCGTCGTGAACGTGTAGCCCGCCGGCAGCGTCCACCAGTCACCGTTCTCCCAGTCGTACTCCGGGTCCCCGGCGGGTGCGTCGAGCAGGAAGGACTCCGTCCCGATGCCCTGCGCGTCGGCGCGGTGGACGACGAGGCCCCCGGTGAACGCAGCCTGGTTCTGGCAGTCGTAGGCCCCGTAGGGGCACCCGTAGCGACCGGTCGCGAGGTCCGCGTCACGCCCGACCGGGGACCGGAACTCCACGTAGTACCGGGCGAGGTTCGTCTCGAAGGCGACGAAACGCTTGCCTGTCAGCCCGCCGACGGGCTGCAGCACGACAGTCTGCGTGCCGTCCACCCACTCGGTGCTCGCGTCCGAGAGCAGGCCGAGGGTGTCGAGGTGCACGGCGTTCAGCGGCCCCGGCAGGCCGTCGGTGCGGAAGCCCATCACGTCGTACGCGTCGCCCTGGTAGCCGTCGATGCACTGGGCCGACGTGCCATCGGCGGCCGTCGGCCGCACCGCCGTGGCTGCGCACCACACGCGGGAGTGGGAGTCACCGAGCGTCAGGGTGTGCCCGAGCTCGTGCGCGATCGTCACCCACCGCGGCCCGGCGCCCGTGCCGCTGCCGTTGATCCACACGACGCCGCCGTCACCGAGGTAGCTGATCGCCGAGAAGTCGCAGGCCGCGACCTCGGGCGTGTAGACGACGGCGTGCTCACCGGGCCCGAAGATCCCCGACGGGACCGCGATGCTCTGCTCGGCATGGTTGAGGAACCCGATGATCTGGGCGTCGGTGCACGTCGACAGGCTTCCCCACGAGCCGTACGTGGTCAGGGTGCCCTGGTTCGGGACGAAGAAGGACAGCGCCCCGCCCGTCGAGTCGCTCCAGTACGCCGTGACCTCGCCCGTGACCTCGGCGGCGACCTCGGCCGCGGTCACACCGTCGGTCGCCTGCGAACCGATCCTGCCGACGCGGACGCGCACCGCGTGGGCGCCCAGCACCGGCGGGGCTTCGCTCAGCTGGGCGGGAACCTGGGCGAGAGCCGTCGTCAGGACCTGATCGTCAGCCCCGGCGCGGACGTCGGGCGCGGGGCGGACGTCGTCGTCCCCCGCGGCCACCGCCGTCGGGATCCCACCCCCGGCACCGACGGCATCCGCCGCGCCCGCCGCGGACGGCGTCGCGGCCAGCAGCACGGCACAGGTCAGCACAGCCGGAACCCAGCGCCTCATCGCGCACCTCTTCCCCTGCCGCCCGCCCCCAGGCGAGGCCCCCGTCGCTGCCGACGGTGGCGGCGTCCTGCGAGGGACGGTACCGCCGCCGGACCCGCATCCGAGGGGACTTCGCCCCGGCGACGGGCCGCCTCCGTGCGGCCGGTGGTCACGATTTCGCAACGGGCCCGTCCGCTGTGGGCCGACCGGGTGAACCTGGCCGACCTACGCGGTCCCCATCTCGGCGCCGCTACCAGCCGCTGGCGATCTGGACCCGCGAGCCGAAGGTGCCGGCGCCCCGACCGGGGTAGAAGAACAGCCGGCCCTGGGTGTCCCGACCCACGAGGTCGCCGGCACCGTCGCCGTTGAGGTCGGCGCCCGAGGCGAACCGGTAGCCGCTCCAGCCGTGGCCGACCTGCTTGCGCTGGGCGAAGTAGCCACCGCCGCGGCCCGCGTAGAACCAGAGCCGCCCCGCCCGGTCGATCGAGAGGATGTCCATCCGGCCGTCCCGGTTGCCGTCCCCGCCGGCGTAGAGCTCGAAGCCCAGCCAGCCGTTGCCGACCTGGATCCGCCGGGTGAAGCTGCCGCGGCCGTCGCCCGGGTAGAGCCAGAGCTTGCCGACCGGGTCGATCGCCAGGAGGTCCGCCCGCCGGTCGCCGTTCATGTCGCCGGCCGGCACGATGCGGAACCCGTTCCAGCCGTGGCCGATCTTCTTCCGCCCGCCCAGGCCACCCGCGCCGTCGCCCGGGTAGAGCCAGAGGTCGCCCTTGGCATCCGTGGCGACGACGTCTGCGCGGCGGTCACCGTTCCAGTCGCCGGGCGCGAAGACGGACATGCCTCCCCAGCCCGTGCCGAACGCCTCGGTCAGCGCGATGCGGCCGCCGCCCTGACCGCCGTAGACGAACAGCCGCCCGTTCTGGTCCACGGTGAGCAGGTCGCCGAGGCCGTTCCCGTCGAGGTCCGCACTCGCGGCGATCTGCCGGGCGGGCAGGACCGGGCGTGGGGCACCGCCGTCGGGGTGCAGTGACGCCAGCGACAAGGCGGTTCCGAAGGAGTCCGTGACACGCGAGAACTCGGCGATCTCCAGGACGAGCGACTCGGGGAACAGGGCACCCCACCGCCCGCCGCAGAGGGTCGTGCGGCTGACCCGCACGTCCGTCGCGAAGGAGTACATCGTGTAGCCGCCGCCGACGAACGTGGAGTCCTCGACGCGAACGTGGCTGTTCCCGCCGTTCGCGTCCTCGAGGAAGAGCGCCGCGTTGTACTGCGGCTTCCACGCCCCCAGCTCGGCCACCACGCGGCGCAGCGTCAGCCCGTCGACGCCGCGCACCTGGATGCCGTCGTAGTGCGAGGTGGCAGTCACCTGCGGGTTGTGGATCCAGACGTCCTCCAGCAGGACGTCGGAGGCGCGCCCCGTGTCGGAGGTGATGTGGACGCCGTCCTGCCCAGGGCTGCCCGAGATGTCGACGCCGCGCACCCGCGCGCCGGCTGTGCCGGAGAGCGTGAGGGCGCCCACGCTCGCGTTCTCGACCACGACGTTGTCGCCCCGCAGCGCGAGCCGGCCGGTCACGCGCACGTTGCGCAGCGTGAGGTTGCTGCCCGTGAACGTGACGTCGCCGGTGATGACCCGGTCGGCGATGGTCGTACCACTCGTCGTCACCCAGCCCCCGGCCATCGGCGTGAGCGACCGGCCGTCGGTCACGCCCGTCGCCGCCGCGATGGCCGTCGCGGACGGGCCGGCGGGCGTCGCGCCGGGCACGGCCGCGGTGGCGGACGGCACCGCCGTCGCGGCGAGGGCGAGGATGGCGATCAGGATCGTCGTCCGACGCATGAAGCTCCCAGGGTGTCGGTGCCGCGCTCGTGCGCGCGGGGTCGTCACTGTGCCATCGGCCGTTCGGGTGAAGAACCTGAGCGCAGCGGGTGAAATCTACGTCACACCCGCGCACCCGGGCCGGCGAGCACGGCGGGTTCGCTACCAGCCGGTGCCGATCTGCTGCCGCATCGCAAAGGCTCCGCCGTAGCGGCCTGCGTAGAACCACAGCCTGCCACCCGGGTCACGGCCCACGAGGTCCCCGTAGCCGTCGGCGTTCAGGTCCGCCCCGGAGGCAAAGCCGTAGCCGAGCCAGCCGTTGCCCACCTGCTTGCGCATCGCGAAGTACCCGCCACCTCGGCCGGCGTAGTACCAGAGCCGGCCGGCCGAGTCGATGGAGAGGATGTCGTTGCGGCCGTCCCTGTTCGCGTCACCCGCGGCGTAGAGCTCGAACCCGCCCCAGCCATTGCCCACCTGGATCCGCCGGGTGAAGCTGCCGGCACCGTCGCCGGGGTACAGCCACAGCCGCTGCTGCGGGTCGATGGCCAGCAGGTCCGCGCGTCGGTCGCCGTTCATGTCGCCGGCGGGGACGATGCGGAACCCGTTCCAGCCGCGGCCGATCTTCGACTTCGCGCCGAAGCTCCCGGCGCCGGTCCCGGGGTAGAGCCACAGGTCACCCGCGCCGTCCGCTGCGACGAGGTCGGCGCGCCCGTCACCATTCCAGTCCCCGGGGGCGAAGACGCGCAGCCCGTCCCAGCCGGTGCCGTAGATCCTGGTGAGCGCCACGCGCCCGCCGCCGATGCCGCCGTAGAGGAACAGGCGGCCGGCCTGGTCGACCGCGAACAGGTCGCCGATCCGGTTGCCCGTCACGTCCGGGCTCGCCACGATCTGCAGGAACGGGACCTGCGGCGAGGTGTCGACCACCTCCACCGACAACGATGCGCCGGTTTGGTCGGCGGACGTCACGCGTACGGCGACGGTCATGTCAGCGGTGCGGAACGTCTCGCCGGGGTCGAGCGCGAACCACCCGGCGGAGGTGTCGGCGTCGAGCAGGTAGGTGGACTCGCCGTCGCCGAAGTGGTCCACGCGGCGCACGATGACGCCCGGCTGGTACACCGTCAGGCTGCAGCCGCTGTAGCCGCTCGGGCAGCCCCTGCGCGTCGAGCCGAGGTCGCTGTCCCGGCCGACCTTCGCGCGGTACTCCACGTAGTAGGACGCGCCACCGGTGCTGAAGCGCAGGAACCGCTGCCCGGTCATCCCGCCGACCGGCGCGAGCGTGACCTGCCGCGAGTCGGTGACGGTGACCATGGCATCGGCGGGGACCAGCCCGAGCCCGTCCAGCTGGGCCCCGCTGAGCAGGCCCGGGCCGCCCACGCCGGTGCCCATGACGTCGTACGCGTCGCCGTACTCGCCGTGCGTGCAGAGCTCGTAGGCGCCGTCCTGGGCGGGGCACTTCACGAGCGTGTCGGAGTGGCCGAGGGTCAGGGTGTGCCCGAGCTCGTGGGCGGTCGTCTGCCAGCGGTTGGACGCGCCGTTGATCCACGCCGCACCGCCGTCGCTGACGTGCGCGACCCCGGCGAAGCCGCAGGCGGTCTGCGGCGTGTACAGCACGACGTGGTAGGGGTCGCCGATCTCCCAGGCGCGCAGGCCCTTGGTCGCCCAGTCGAGCACGGCGAGGATGAACGTCGTGGTGCAGCCGGCGGAGGAGGACGGCCCGTTGCCGTAGGTCCCGAGGTCTCCCGACCGTGCCACGGAGAAGGACAGTCGCCCCCCGGTGGACTCGTTCCAGTACGGGCTGACCGAGTTCGTGATGTCCGACGACAGTGTGCTGGTGGTGACCCCGCTCGCCGGCTGACCGGTGAAGCGGCCGGTGGCGACCGCGACGGGCCGCGTCCCGCCGTCGACCGCCGCCGCGAGCCCCGCGGCGTCGAGGTCCATCGTGCGGACGTCGACCTCAGGGGCCGACAGGACGTCGACCTCCTCGACCTGCACACCGCCGTCGACGTCGAGCACGTCCTGGGCGGCAGCGGTGTCCTCGACCACCTCGACCTCGACCACGGACCCGGTGGCGACGTCGGCGACGTCCGCCGACTGCACACGCACCGCGTGCCCGCGCTCCGGGACGACCACGGCGATCTCGAGCCCGCTGCCGTCGAGCAGGTCGACGGCCAGGCGTTGGAGCTCCCCGGTCACGGTGGCGGTCGCCTCGACACGTCCGGCTCCTCCTGCCGAGGCGGCCGAGGGCAGCCCGACGACGACCACGACCACTCCGGCGATCAGCGCGACGACACGGCGCACGCCAGCCCTCCCCCACGTCACCCCGGGAGGGACCCCCCGGGTGCCAGCGTTATCGGCAGCCCTTCAGCGCACCTGTAGAGACGGTCCGGCACGCTTGTCGGCCTGCGATCGGATATGTCCGGTCCTGGGCCGATACGTCCGCCCGCGTCCTCCCGCCCGCGTCCGGACAGCGTGCGGCAGGTGTCCGCCTGTCGGACACCGGGCGGCCCTCACCCCACGCTCAGTCGAGCCCGACCTCGTCGAGCCGTGCCTCGATGTACGGGACCAGGGCCCGCGCGTAGTCCGCCGCGACGTGGCTGTAGTCCCGGTACACGATCATGTCCCCGACCACCGGGTAGCACGACTGCGCGTCGCAGAACTGGTCGGTCAGGTCGATCAGGTGCACCCGCTCGTCGTCCGCGCGCTCCGCGGCCGTGACCACGACGCTGCCGGGCAGGGCCTCCGCACGCGGCATCGCGCAGGCCATCCGGTCGTCGTTCGCGGCCAGGCAGTTCGGCACGTTCTCGCCCTGGGTCCGCGGCACGTCGGCGATCGGGAACACCTCGACGCCCTCGTCGGTCAGCCGCGACCACATGGTCGCGAAGCCGTCGGGCCCCGGGTCGGCCAGGTCGTCGCCGGGCGCGGGCCGCCAGTCGTAGGCGGTGCTGTACGACGCCGTGAAGACGTAGGACACGTCGGCGGCGAGCAGGCGGTCCAGGACCTCGTCCCCCCACGCCCGGCAGGCGCGGACCGCGTCGTCCGTCTGCTCCGACTCCAGCGTCCGCTCGGCGGCGGTGAACGGGCAGGAGGACTTGGTGAACGTCAGCACCTGCCAGCCGCGCTCGGTGCCCAGCTGGTCGATCGCCGGGAACCAGTGCGTGGCGTGCGAGTCGCCCACGACGGCGACCACCCGCTCCGCGCGCTCCGCCGGCACGCCGAGCGAGCACTCGGTGACGCCGGTGCTGGTGATGCCCGCCTGGCAGCCGGGGTAGGCCGCGTTGGTGTTCTGCCGGGCCACGACCTCCGGGGCGGGCACCAGGTCGCCGGTGCCCTGCGGCGGACCGCAGTCGTTCGCCGGGTCGAGCGCGCCCGGCCCGATGCAGCCGGACGCCTCGAGCGCCGCGAGCCGCTCCGCGGACGCCTCGGCGCGCCGGTCCACCTCGGCCTGGACGACGACGGCCCCGCCCACGACGACGGCCATCCCCACGGCGGCGAACGTGAAGCTGCGCCACGGCGCCGCGGCGAGCAGCGGCCGCGTGCGCCCGGGGTCCTCGACGAGGGTCTTGCTCAGCCACGCCAGCAGCACCGTCGCCCCGGCGATCGCGACCTTGTCCACGGTCCGCAGGTCGGTACCCGTGACGTAGGGCAGCACGACGATCAGCGGCCAGTGCCACAGGTAGATCGAGTACGAGATGTCGCCGATGAACGTCATCGGGCGCAGCGACAGCCACGGCGCGGGCGTCCCCCAGCCGCGCGTGCCGCCCGCGAGGATGACGGCGACCGTGCCGAGCACGGGCAGCAGCGCGACCCAGCCCGGGAAGAGCGTCGCCCCGTCGAACGCCAGCCCCGCCGCGACGATCGCGGCGATGCCCGCCCAGGCGAGCGGCCCGCGCCACCAGGCCGGCCGCCACGTCGTGCCCACCAGCAGCGCGAGCATGGCACCGGCGGCGAACTCCCACACCCGCGTGGGCGTGACGAAGTACGCCTGCGACTGGTCGCGGTACGTGGCGAGGACCGAGTACACGAGGGAAGCACCCGCGAGCACCGCGAGGCCGCCGACCACCCAGGCCCGGCGAGCGGCCACCGCGGCACCGCTGCGGCGGTGCAGCAGGGCCAGGCCGAGGATGAGCAGCGGCCACACGAGGTAGAACTGCTCCTCGACCGACAGCGACCAGTAGTGCTGGGCCACCGTCGGCACGTTGTCCGCCGCCATGTAGTCGACGGCGTCGGACGCGAGCGCCCAGTTCTGCACGTAGAGCGCGCTCGCCCCGATCTGCCGCGCCGACTGCGACCACAGGGTGGCCGGCAGGAAGGCCAGGACCGCCACGGCGCTCACGGCCAGGACGAGCAGCGACGCCGGCAGCAGACGCCGGATCCGGCGCGCCCAGAAGCGCCGCAGCCGCACGGTGCCGGTGGACACCAGCTCCCGGTTGATGTGCGAGGTGATGAGGAAGCCGGAGATGACGAAGAACACGTCGACGCCGACGAACCCGCCGGGGACACGGTTCGGGTAGAGGTGGAAGGCGACGACGAGCAGGACCGCGACGGCGCGCAGCCCTTGGATCTCCGGCCGGATGCCGCTCCCGGTCGCGGGTGGGGTGCCCGTCACGCGGCGCTCGTCCTCCCGGGCCAGCTCCTGATCATCGTCTCGTCGTCGGCATCCATCGGCGCGAGGCTCGCGCGCAGGCGCTCCTCGACGGCGTCACGCCAGCGGTCCGAGACGAGATCCTGGAGCCCCTGCCGGAAGTAGCGCTCGTTCCAGCGGGTCTCGTCGAGCGTGGGCGCGATGCGGTCCTTGACTGCCTCGAGCGGGGTACCTGCGACGTCTACCCGGGCGAGCGCGTGCCAGACCGTGTTGCCGTAGTGGAAGACGTCCTGGTGGAACACCCGGGTCATGACCGGGTGGTCGGGCGTGAGGTTTCCCACGACCCGGGGGTCGACGGGCTCCCCGGTCACGGCCGCGGTCACCAGCGCCTTCCGGACGCACTTCATGCACCAGTAGCAGGGGGTCCCGCCGTCGGCGACCGCGCAGGACCGCGCGAGGTCGGCCAGGTCGGACTCCAGGGCCAGCCGTGTCGTCCCGGTCTCGGTCAGGGCCCCTGTCGGCTGCAGGTAGTCCAGGCCCACCGATGCGAAGAGGCTCGGAAGGGTGGGCTCCCGCATCCCGCCGGTCCAGCCGTGCCCGCGACCGAGGTAGATCGCCTCGAGCACGTTGCCCCATGCCACGGCGCCTGCCTCGAGGTCGTCGGCGAGCAGGATCGCCCCGATGCCGTCAGCGAAGCTGGTCGGCTGGTACGGACGGAGGGCACAGATGTAGTCGATGTCCGTGGCGGCCACCTCCGTGTGCCAGCCACGAGCCGCGGCCTCGCGCACGAGCGGGAGGAAGGCCGCCGTCTGGTAGATGTCGTCGACCCGGGGCACCCACGGGTGCTTGCGGCGCTCGGAGTGCACGAGGACGACGTCGTCCTTCAGCAGCTCGGCCGCCGCCACGGAGTCCAGGCCACCGCTGTACGCGAGCAGGGCGCGCCGCGGGCTGTGCCGCGGCTCCAGGTCCGGGTCGACCGGCGAGACCTCGACGCCGACGGCGCGCGCGAACCCCTCGGCGGCACGGGTCGACACCGGCGAGTCGAGCACGAGCCGGCGCGCCGTCCACGGCGCGACGGCGGAGTACGCGGCCAGGGCGAGCAGGTCCGGGTGCGGGGGCGCGATCTCACGGGGCAGCACCACGCTCACCCGTGTGGCGAGGAGCCGCTCGCTCCCGCCGCTCCAGTCCGGTTCGCCCGGGGAACACCAGCGCGGACCCTCGACGGGGTCCTCCGGGTGGAGGGCGAAGGACAGAGTCATCTCGCGGCCGTCGACGGCCCAGGAGGCGCGCATCAGTCCCCACCCCGCATGGCGTCGACGTCGCGCCGCAGCCGCACGCCCTCGTGCAGCAGGTGCTCGATGGC
Source organism: Actinomycetes bacterium (assembly GCA_023460255.1). GTDB lineage: Bacteria > Actinomycetota > Actinomycetes > Actinomycetales > Cellulomonadaceae > Actinotalea. The sequence continues at coordinate 3,982 of JAEWQZ010000145.1, read as the reverse complement.
CCCGGCGTTCTCCCGCGAGAGCAGCTCGGACGCCCGGCGCTCCGGCGTGTCGAGCGTCGCGAGCCGCTTCTCCAGCCCCGCGACCTGCCCCTCCAGCGAGCGGACGCGCTGCTCCATGCTGAACAGGTCGCGGCCCAGGACCGCCCGGCGTACGCGCTTGACAGCACGCCCGAGGATCCGACGCCCCCTCATGACGGCATCCCGTCCGCGAGGACCTGCGCGACCGCGTCGGCCGCGGCGCCGTCGCCGTACACCGCCGGCTGCACCCCGGTGGGAGCGGGTCGCACGACGGCGTCGGCGATCCCCTGGAGGTCCGGCCGCAGCACGTTCCAGCCACCGTCGAGCGTCTCGACCCACTCGGTCTCGCCGCGCAACGTCGTGCACGGTCGGCCGAGGAGGTATGCCTCCTTCTGCAGCCCACCGGAGTCCGTGACGACGCTGCGCGACCCCAGCACCGCCGCGACCATGGCCGGGTACGGCAGCGGGTCCGTCGTCCGCAGCGCGCCGGCGGCGAGGTCGATCCCGTGCGCCTCGCAGCGTGCGCGAAGCCGCGGGTGGGCGGCGAGCACGACGGGGACCGGGAGGTCGGCGAGCGCCCCGACGACCGCGCGCAGCCGCTCCGGGTCGTCGGTGTTCTCCGCACGATGCACGGTCGCGAGCACGTAGCTGCCGGGCGCCAACCCGCCGACCGGCCGCACGCCGTCCGCGAGCACAGCGTCCCGCACCCGGAAGCAGACATCGGTCATCACATCCCCGACCAGGACCGAGCGGGCCCCGAGGCCCTCATCCGCGAGGTGGCCCATCGCGACGGCCGTCGGCGCGAGGAGGAGGTCCGCCGCGTGGTCGGTCAGGACCCGGTTGTGCTCCTCGGGCATGCGCCGGTTGAAGGACCGCAGGCCCGCCTCGAGGTGGGCGACGGGCAGGTGCAGCTTCACCGCGGCGACCGCGCCCGCGAGCGTGGAGTTGGTGTCCCCGTACACCAGGACCCAGTCGGGGGCCCCGTCGCCGAGCACGGGCTCCAGCGCCGCGATCATCGCCCCGGTCTGCGCCCCGTGCGAGCCGGATCCGACGGCGAGGTGGATGTCGGGGGCAGGTATCCGCAGGTCGGCGAAGAAGACGTCGGACAGGCCCGCGTCGTAGTGCTGACCCGTGTGCACGATCACGTGCTCCACGCCCGCCCGGGCGAACGCGTCCGCGACGGGGGCCAGCTTGACGAACTGCGGACGCGCGCCGACGACGCTCAGCACCTTCACGCGTCCGTTCCTCCTCCGCGATCAGCCCCCCGCGTCCCGCGAGGCCGCGGACCAGCCGACAGTGTAAGTGAGCCATGCGCCCACGCCGGGGATCATGGGGCCGGCGGCGGCAGCTCCGCGCTGACGCCGACGTCCGGGACCGCGGCGTCCACCGGTGGGCCCTCCAGCGGCGCCAGCCGCTCGGCGTCCTGCTCCAGGACCTCCGGGAGGGAGCCGTCCGGCGGGGCGGCGCGCCCGGCCGTGGGCGGCACGTAGACGTCCACCCGCAGGTCCGTGAAGAGCGCTCCCCGCGAGGGTGCAAGGGGCGCCCACGCGCGTGCCGTCTCCAGGAAGGTGTCGATGCCGGTGCGCCGGTACAGCGACACGAGCTCCCCGACATGCGTCTCGTGGTACCCGTAGTGCAGGTTCCGGCCCGTGAACCGCTCGGGGATCGTCACCGTCCGGCTGACCGGACCGGCAGACCCCAGGGACGCGATCTTGTGCCAGCGGCCGTTGTCGTAGGCCTGGAGCTCACCGGTGCCCGTGTAGCTGAGCTCGACCTGGGCGTGCGGGGAGTCGACCACGGACAGCGGGTAGGTCGGCACGACACCGGAGCGGAGTGGCTGGGCCGCCCGGAGGGTCACGTCGTCGAAGACCACCTGGGTGCCCGCCACGCTCGCGTCGGCCTGGTAGAGCGTGACGCGGACGGAGCACCCGGCGGGCACGGGCTTCAGGAGCAGGTCGAACTGGCTGAACGTCCGGCTGCGGGTGATCAGCGAGTCGCCGAGCGCCAGGTTCCCCGTGGCGCAGTAGGCGATCGCCGTGGCGCGGCCGCTCGTCCCGACAACCCCCTCGGGTATCACCACCTTGCCCCGCCACGACAGCCGATAGGAGGTGCCGGGGACCAGGCGGCTCGCCGGCACCGTCTGCGACACGGCCTGCCAGCCGGTCCCCGTCGTCCGGATCCCGAGCGCGGAGCCTGCCGAGGAGAGGTTCGCCGAGTGGCCGACCTGCATCTGCCAGCCCGACGGCACGCCGCCCGTCCATGCGTCGAAGCCGGGGTTGAGCAGGACGTTCGCCGCGTCGGCGGCGGGCGGGTCGGTCCGCAGGCTCAGGGGCCGGCGCTCCTCTCCGTCGACGACGGCGGCACTGTGCACGACCAGCGACGAGCCGCTCGCGACCCGCAGCGGTGCCGCCGGCCAGCCGCGCAGGACGTCGTAGCTCGACATCGTGCCCTGGCCGACTGGGACATGCTCGAGGGCGAGGATCGTCGGGAGGTCCGCCACGGCCTCCTGGAAGAGCGCCGTGGCCCGGGGGTCGTGCGAACGCCGCTGCCACGCGTCCAGGGCCAGGACGGCCTCGAGGTGCCCGTTCAGGACCGTGGTGGCCGGCGTCGTCGGGTACTCCTCGAACCAGAGGACGTCGTTCGCCCGGCTGACGAACCCGCCGTCCTCGACGGGCACCGTGTACGACTCGAACGCCTCGGCTGCATGGACGAGCCAGCGGTCGTCGCCGGTCGCGTCGCCGAGCGTCGCGAGGGCACCGATCGACCCGCCCTGGGCGAGGCCGCTGATCCAGCCGGGTGCGAGCGGCGGCACGGACGGGTTGGCCGAGAACGTGAACTTGTACGGGAACCAGCGCGCGGTCGCCCCAGAGGCCGTCGTCGTCGTCGTCGAGCCAGCGATGAGCGCCTCACCGCCGAGCGTCGCGAGGCACTCCTTCTGGGCGGTCGTGGTCCTCGGGTCTCGTAGGGCGGCGCGGATGAAGTTCGAGATGCTCGTGGGGTTGTAGAGCGTGTTCGGCGAGTACGGCGTCTTGACGGCGTGCGGCATCCCGGCGGTGACGGCGAACCCGGTGGGCGCGGGGGCGCCCTCGCACGGCGGGGCGGTCCCGCCGTCGCTGAAGCGGACCATGTTGTTGAAGGTCCACGTCCGCTGGCTGGTGAACCGATACCCACCGCCCGAGGCGGGAACGGCACTGACGACCGTCGCGAGGATGTACGACCGGCAGGCGCCCCGCCCGGTCGCCGCCGTGTCGCACTCCGTGCGCCACTGCCGTCCGCCGGACGTGAAGGTGCCCGTCGTGGCCAGCGGGTTGCCGGCCCAGGCCGCCCGGGGCGCGGGCAGGTACGTGAGGTTGTTGAAGGCCCAGCCGCGGGCGACCCGGTAGCTGCCCGGCGACCCCACCACCGTCGACGCGAGGATGTCCGTGGTGCAGCGTGTGATGACCGACGAGTAGGGCGCGCAGGTCGTCCGCCACTGCCGTCCGTTGACCGTGTGGTAACCGGGGGTCGTGTAGACGTCGACCTCCGCGGCGGCGGCCACCGGCGGGTCCTCGGCAGGCACGCCGGGCGCGCTCACGGCACCTCCCGGACCACCCACGGCACCTGCTGTCGGGACACCGGTGGCGCCGAGCACGACGGCCATGGCCGCGGCGAGGAGCCACCTCGTCGTCGGAGAGTTCATCGTCGATACCCGCCCGCTCCGTCGCCTTCGCCCGTCCCGCACGGCCCGCTGTGGGTCCGCTCCGGCCCGGGACCGTCGGCCGGAATCCTCTCACAGCCGCCGGTAGGCTTGAGCGGGCCTCTCGACGGGCCTGCCGGATACCTCTGCGGAACGGAAACCCACGTGAAGATCGCCGTCATCGCCCTGGGAAAGATCGGTCTCCCGCTCGCCGTGCAGTTCGCCGCCAAGGGCCACGAGGTCGTCGGCGTCGACATCAACGAGCGTCTGGTGGAGCTCGTCAACGCC
>JAEWQZ010000144.1 GCA_023460255.1 Actinomycetes bacterium | reverse complement strand
GCGCGGCGGTCGGCCTCGGCCTGCTGCGCCCGCAGCTCGGCCTGCTGCGCCCGGGCGTCGGCCTGCTCGGTCAGCTCGCGGGCCTGGCGGCGGTCCCCGGCGATCTCCTGCTCGCGCTCGGCCACGTGCTCCTCTCGGCGCTGGGCGTCGGCGAGCATCGCGCGGGCCTCGGCCTTGATCGAGGCCGCGTCGGCCGTCGCCTGGTCCCGGGTGGCCGCGGCCTCCCGGCGTGCGAGCAGCACCAGGACGAGGGCGACGAGGCACGCCGCCAGGAGCGCCACCACGAAGGCGATCTCGCCCCAGTCGCCCATGGGGCCACCTCCCAGCGTGCCTAGTCGTCCGGGTCGACGGGCCCGGTCCAGGCTCCATCGTCCCGCATCTCGGCCACCAGGCGCCGCGACAGGCCGGACGGGTACCCCTTCCGGCCCAGCATCGCGAGCGCGCGCCGTGCCTGGACGTCGGGGTCGACGCCCGGTCGCCAGCGCCGGCGCAGCAGCGCGCGGGCGCCTGCCTCCTCCGACTCGTCGTCCACCTGGGTGAGCGCCTCGGCCGCGACGTCGCCGTCGATGCCCTTGCGCCGCAGCTCGACGGCCAGGGCGCGCCGGGCGAGACCCCGGGACTCCTGCCGCGAGCGGACGAGCATCCGCGCGTACTCGGCGTCGTCGATCAGCCCGACCTCGGTGAACCGGTCGAGGACGCGCTCGGCGACGTCCTCGGGCACACCACGACGGGCCATCGCCTCGGCGAGCTGGTACCTGCTGCGCGGCGCGCCGGTGAGCAGACGGAGCGCGATCGTCCGTGCGACGGACTCGGGATCGGGCTCCCGGTCGGACGCGGCCGCGCCGGTCGCGGGGGGCTCGTCCCCACGACCGGCGCGGCGCGGTGTCCTCGTCAGTGCGACTCCTAGAAGTCGACAGGTGCGATCGGGTCGGCCGGCGCGTCGACCCGTGCGCCGACGCCCAGCTTCTCCTTGATCTTCTTCTCGATCTCGTCGGCCAGGTCAGGGTTGTCGCGCAGGAACCCGCGCGCGTTCTCCTTGCCCTGGCCGAGCTGGTCGCCCTCGTAGGTGTACCAGGCGCCCGACTTGCGCACGAGCCCGTGCTCGACACCCAGGTCGATGAGCCCGCCCTCACGGGAGATGCCCACGCCGTAGAGGATGTCGAACTCGGCCTGCTTGAACGGCGGCGCGAGCTTGTTCTTGACGACCTTCACGCGCGTCCGGTTGCCGACCGCGTCGGTGCCCTCCTTGAGGGTCTCGATGCGACGGATGTCCATGCGCACGGAGGCGTAGAACTTCAGCGCCTTGCCGCCCGTCGTCGTCTCGGGCGAGCCGAAGAACACGCCGATCTTCTCCCGCAGCTGGTTGATGAAGATCGCCGTCGTGCCCGAGGCGCTCAGCGCGCCGGTGATCTTGCGCAGCGCCTGGGACATCAGCCGGGCCTGGAGGCCGACGTGGCTGTCGCCCATCTCGCCCTCGATCTCGGCCTTGGGCACCAGCGCCGCCACCGAGTCGATCACGACGATGTCCACGGCACCCGACCGGATCAGCATGTCCATGATCTCGAGGGCCTGCTCGCCGGTGTCCGGCTGGGAGACGAGCAGCGCATCCGTGTCCACGCCGAGCTTCCTGGCGTAGTCCGGGTCGAGGGCGTGCTCGGCGTCGATGAACGCCGCGATGCCGCCCGCCTTCTGGGCGTTGGCCACGGCGTGCAGCGCGACGGTCGTCTTGCCGCTCGACTCCGGGCCGTAGATCTCGACGACGCGGCCGCGCGGCAGCCCGCCGATGCCGAGCGCGACGTCGAGCGCGATCGAGCCCGTGGGGATCACCTCGACGGGCGCGCGGCCCTCGTCTCCCAGGCGCATGATCGAGCCCTTGCCGAACTGCCTGTCGATCTGGCTGAGCGCGGCCTCGAGGGCCTTGGCGCGGTCCGCTGGAGCGGGCATTGAACACCTCGGGTGGTCAGGGGGCGGGAGCGCCCGTGGTCTGGCTCGTCGTCTCTGTCTGCGCTGGCGACGCTACGCCCCGCGTCCGACATCCCCTCCTACCGGGTCCGGTGAGCCGGTGGATGCCCGCGCTGCCGCAGCTCCGTGTGGACAGCCTAGCCGAACACGTGTTCGACGGCGCGCGACACGCCGTGCTCCCGCATCGCGCCTGCGCCGCTCAGCGCAGCAGCAGCCGCTCCACCCGCCCGGCGGTCCAGATCGTGCCGAGCAGCCCCATCGCGGTCAGGTAGCCGACGTGTCCGAGCATCGCCACCGTCACCTCCCCGAGCATCAGCTCCCGCGTCATCGCCACGCCGTGGTAGAGCGGCGTGGCCTGCACCGCCAACTGGGCGGCGGCCGGGTAGGTGGTCAGCGGGAAGAAGGTCGCGGAGAACAGGAACATGGGCATGATGGCGAGCTGGATCCAGTCGAAGTCCGCCCACGTGCGCATGTAGGTCGCCGACGCCATGCCGACCGAGGCGAATGCCCAGCCGATGAGCGTCGCCGCCGGGACCGCGAGCAGCGCCCACCAGGACCGCACGGTGCCGGCGGCCGTCGCCACGAGGAGGAAGGCGCCGGAGTACACCAGGCCGCGCAGCAGCGCCCAGCCGATCTCCCCCACCGCCACGTCCCGCGGGCCCAGCGGGGTCGACAGGACCGAGTCGTAGAGCTTGGCGTACTTCAGCTTGAAGAAGACGTTCGTGGTCGAGTCGAACACCGCGCCGTTCATGGCCGACGCCGCGAGCAGCGCGGGCGCGACGAACACGCCGTAGGGCACGGTCCGACCGTCGCCGAGGTCGACGTCACCCACCATCGCCCCGATGCCCACGCCCATGGCGAAGAGGAAGAAGACCGGCTCGAAGAAACCCGACACGATGATCGACCACGTGCGTCGGAACGAGCGGTAGTTGCGCTCGATGAGCATCCGGGCCATGCCCGCCCCTGCCGGTACGGGGATCGCCCGCACCACCTGCCGCGCCAGCCCCCCGGCCCGTTCGCGCCCCGTCGTCGTCGCCACCTGGACCATGGGTCAGACCACCATCCGGCGACGCAGCACCCGCACCGCGAGCCACCACCCGGCGACCAGCCACACGACCAGGTAGGCGAGGTGCCCGAGGATCGGCCCCACCTCGGCCGTGCCGAGCGTGAGCGACCGGCAGGCGTCGACGGCGTGCCACAGGGGGGTCACCCACGCGACGGGCTGGAGCCAGCCGGGTAGCTGCTCGACCGGGAAGAACGTGCCCGCGAAGAGCATCATCGGCGTGATGACGAAGCGGAACATCAGCGTCAGGCCCCTGTCGTTCTCCAGCCGCGCCGCGTAGGCGAACGAGCAGGCGGCGAACGCGAGGCCGGACAGCGACGCGACGGGCACGGCGAGCAGCGCCCAGGGCGAGCGCACGGTGCCGAGCAGCGCCGCCACGACGAGGAACACCGAGCACGCCGTCACGACCCGGAAGCCGATGAAGCCGAGCTGACCGGCCACGACGTCGCCCGGCCGCAGCGGGGTCGCGAGCATCCCGTGGTACCCGCGGTCCCACTTGATGCCGCCCATCACGGAGAACGAGGCCTCGCCGGTGCCGACCTGCATCGCCGTGGCGGCGAGCACCCCGGGGGCGATGAACGCGACGTAGGGCACTCCGCCCACGCCCCCCGACGCCCTGTCGACGAGCATGCCCAGGCCCAGGCCCATCCCGGCGAGGTACATCAGCGGCGCGAGGAAGCTGGAGATCGCCGAGCCGAACCAGACGCGGCGGTACTTGCGCATCCAGTGCTCGGCAACGAAGCGCCAGCCGCCGGTCGGCACCGCCGCGGCCGGTGCGTGCACCGTCGTGGTCGCCATCAGTCCACCAGCGTCCGGCCGGTCAGGTGCAGGAACACGTCCTCCAGGGTCGAGCGCCGCACCAGCGCCGACAGGGGCTCCAGCCCCCGCCGGACCACCTCCGCGTGGGCCGCCTCGCCGTCGTCGGTGTAGAGGAGGAGGCGGTCGGCGAGCACCTCCACGCGCTCGGCGACACCGTCGACGGCGCCGAGGTGCTGCGCATGGTCGTCCACGTCGAGGCGGAGCTCGAGGACCTCGCGGGTGGAGTAGGTGTCGATGAGCTCGCGCGGGGAGCCCTCGGCGACGATGCGCCCCCGGTCCATCACGACGAGCCGGTCGCACAGCTGTTCCGCCTCGTCCATGTAGTGGGTCGTCAGGACGAGCGTGACCCCCTCGCGCTTCAGCCGGAACAGGCGGTCCCAGAGCACGTGCCGGGCCTGCGGGTCCAGCCCCGTGGTCGGCTCGTCGAGCAGCAGGATCTCCGGCTCGTTCACCAGGCCACGGGCGATGGTCAGGCGGCGCTTCATGCCGCCCGAGAGCGGCTCGACGATCGAGTCCGCCCGCTCGGTGAGCTGGGCGAACTCGAGCAGGTCGGTGGCGCGGGCCCGCACCACCGAGCGCGGCAGCCCGAAGTACCTGCCGTAGACCCAGAGGTTCTCCTCGACCGTCAGCTCCTCGTCGAGGCTGTCCCGCTGGGGCACGACGCCGAGGCGGGCCCGGATGCGCGGGCCGTCGGTGGCTGGGTCCATGCCCAGCACCCGCAGGGTGCCCTCTGACGGAGGCGAGACGCAGCCGATCATGCGCATGGTGGACGACTTGCCGGCGCCGTTGGGGCCGAGGAAGCCGAAGGACTCCCCGCGGCGCACCTCGACGTCGATGCCGTCGACGGCGACGAAGTCGCCGAACCGCTTGGTCAGGCCGCGCGCAAGGATGAGGGGGGCGTCGTCGGGCACCGGGAGACCGTACTCCCGCGCGGCGACATGCCGACAGCGGTTACCCCTCGCCGCGCCGACGCCGGTCCGAGGGGGTCGCTCAGGCGCGCCGGCGCGGCCGCTCCCGGCCCCAGCGCAGCGCCGGTGGCACGCCCTGGGCGTCGCACAGCGCGCGCCAGACGACGACCGGGTCCTCGCCGTCGTCGAGCGCCTGTGCGCTCGTGCGGTCGCCGAGGGCTCCGACGACCAGGTCGCGCGTGACCGTGCGCCCGAGCGGGCCGAGCACCTCGTCGACCAGGTCCCAGAACTCGCTGTACCGCATCCGGCCAGCCTGCCATGCCCCGCGGACGCGGCCGCCCGCCGATCGGCGCCCCGTGCGGCGCGATGTCGGACGGGGCGACCACAATGGGTGCGTGAGCGAAGCCACGGCGGATCCTCTCGCGCCCTTCTCGGCCGCGACGAGGGCCTGGTTCACCGGGGCCTTCGAGGCGCCGACCTCCGCGCAGACGGGTGCCTGGTCCGCGATCGACGCCGGCCAGCATGCGCTCGTCGTCGCGCCCACCGGCTCGGGCAAGACGCTCTCCGCCTTCCTGTGGTCGCTCGACAGGCTGCTCGCGCAGGAGCCGCCGGCGGACCCGACCCGGCGCTGCCGGGTGCTGTACGTCTCGCCGCTGAAGGCCCTGGCCGTCGACGTCGAGAAGAACCTGCGCTCGCCGCTCGTCGGCATCCGCCAGGCCGCCCGGCGGCTGGGCCTGCCCACGGGCGACGTCGAGGTGGGCCTGCGCACCGGCGACACTCCCGCCGCCGAGCGTCGCGCCTTCGCCACGCACCCGCCGGACGTGCTCATCACGACGCCGGAGTCGCTGTACCTCGTGCTCACGTCCGCCGCACGGGCCGGGCTGGCCGGGGTGCGCACGGTGATCGTCGACGAGATCCACGCGGTCGCGGGCACCAAGCGGGGAGCCCACCTCGCGCTCAGCCTGGAGCGGCTCGACGCCCTCCTGGAGCGCGACGGCGGCCCGGCCCAGCGGATCGGGCTGTCCGCGACGGTCCGCCCGGTCGATGCCGTCGCACGCTTCCTCGCGGGCGCCCGCCCCGTCGCGGACGGCGGCCGCACGGTCACGGTGGTGCAGCCCCCGGCGGACAAGCAGGTCGCCGTCGACGTCGTCGTCCCGGTGCCGGACCTCGCCGACCTCCAGCCCCGCGCGGCGGCGGGCGACGGCCCCGACGGCGCGCCCGCCGACGGGGCGGCACGCCCGGGGAGCCGCTCGGTCTGGCCGCACGTCGAGGAGCGGATCACCGACCTGGTCGCGGCCCACCGGTCGACCCTCGTCTTCACCAACTCGCGGCGCGGGGCCGAGCGGCTCACCGCACGCCTCAACGAGGTCTGGGCGGAGCGCCGGGGCGAGCAGGTGCCCGACGTCGGTGCCGCCCAGCCGGCCGCCGTGCCGAGCGCCTCCGGCACCAGCGCCGGGGTCGACACGCGGGACGCGACGACGATCCTCGCGCGAGCCCACCACGGGTCGATGAGCCGCGACGAGCGGACCCGCACGGAGTCGGAGCTGAAGTCCGGTCGGCTGCCGGCGGTGGTCGCGACCTCCAGCCTGGAGCTGGGCATCGACATGGGTGCGGTCGACCTCGTGGTGCAGGTCGGGGCGCCACCGAGCGTCGCCTCCGGTCTCCAGCGCGTCGGACGGGCGGGCCACCAGGTCGGCGCCGTCTCGCGCGGCGTGCTCTTCCCCACGCACCGCGGCGACCTCGTGCCGGCGGCGGTGACGGCGGGCCGGATGCGCGTAGGTGCCATCGAGGAGCTGACGGTCCCGGCCAACCCGCTCGACGTGCTCGCGCAGCAGGTGGTGGCGATGGTGGCGCTCGACGCGTGGCAGGTCGACGACCTCGCCCTCGTCGTGCGTCGGGCCGCGCCCTTCGCCGGCCTGGGCGACGCCGCCCTGCGTGCGGTGCTCGACATGCTCGCGGGCCGGTACCCGAGCGAGGAGTTCGGCGAGCTGCGTCCCCGGATCGTCTGGGACCGCGCCTCGGGTGTGCTCAGCGCCCGTCCGGGTGCCCTGCGGCTGGCGGTGACCAGCGGGGGCACCATCCCGGACCGCGGCCTCTACGGCGTCTTCCTCGCCGGCGCCGCCGACGACGCCGCAGCCGACGCCCTGGGCCGGCGCGGTGGGCGTCGCGTCGGCGAGCTGGACGAGGAGATGGTCTACGAGTCACGCGTCGGCGACACCTTCACGCTCGGCTCGAGCACGTGGCGGATCGAGGACATCACCCCCGACCGGGTGCTGGTCTCCCCCGCCCCCGGTCTGCCGGGCCGTCTCCCGTTCTGGAAGGGGGACCAGCCGGGCCGGCCCGCCGAGCTCGGCCGCGCCGTCGGGCGCTGGGTGCGCGAGGTGACGGCACTCCCCCCGGCCGAGGCGCGGCGACGGCTCGCCGAGGAGGGCCTGGACGAGTGGGCGGCGGACAACCTCGTCGCCTACCTGCGCGAGCAGCGCGACGCGACGGGGCACGTCCCGGACGACGTCACGCTCGTGGTCGAACGCTTCCGGGACGAGGTGGGCGACTGGCGCGTCGTCGTCCACTCGCCGTTCGGTGCCCGGGTGCATGCGCCGTGGGCGATCGTGCTGGCCGCCCGCCTGCGCGAGCGGTACGGGCTGGACGCGGCGGTGCTGCACGCCGACGACGGCCTGGTGCTGCGCCTGCCCGACGCCCTCTCCGAGGCGACCTGGGACGTGGCAGCGGGACGGTGGAGCGGGACGGAAGGCCCCCAGCTGTCGCTCGACGACCTCCTGGTGGACCCCGACGAGGTCGCCGAGGCCGTCCGCACCCGGCTCGGCGGCTCCGCGATGTTCGCCGCACGCTTCCGCGAGGCCGCGGCCCGATCGCTCCTCCTGCCCCGCCGGCGGCCGGACCGGCGCCAGCCGCTGTGGCAGCAGCGCCAACGCGCCGGCCAGCTGCTGTCCGTGGCGTCGCGGTTCCCCGACTTCCCCGTGCTCCTCGAGGCCGCGCGCGAGTGCCTCCAGGACGACTTCGACGTGGACGGCCTGGCGCGCCTGATGCGGGACGTGGCCGGACGCCGGGTGCGCGTCGTGGAGGTCACGACCCCGACCCCGTCGCCGTTCGCCCGCTCGCTGCTCTTCGGCTACACCGCCCAGTTCCTCTACGAGGGGGACGCGCCGCTGGCCGAGCGCCGCGCTGCGGCGCTGACCCTGGACCCGACGCTCCTCGCGGAGCTGCTCGGCCAGCAGGGCGCGGCGCAGCTCGCCGACCTGCTCGACCCCGACGCCGTGCAGCGCACCGAGGCGGAGGTGACCGGGACGGCGCCGGGGCGTCTGGCCCGTCACCTGGAGGACGTCGCGGACGTGGTGCGGCGGCACGGCCCGCTGCAGACCGAGGGCGTCCTCGCGCGCACCCGTCCCGAGGTGCGCGAGCACGTGGGACGGTGGCTCGCCGAGCTCGAGGCCGCGCGGCGGCTGATCCGGGTGCGGATGGCCGCCGGCGAGCGCTGGGCGGCCGTTGAGGACGCCGGCCGGCTGCGGGACGCGCTCGGCGTCGCGCTGCCCGTCGGCGTGCCGGAGGTCTTCACGGAGGTCCTGCCCGACCCGCTCGGCGACCTCGTCCGCCGGTTCGCGCGCACGCACGGCCCGTTCACCGCCGCCGACGTGGCGGCGCACCTCGGGCTCGGGACGGCCGTCGTCGGCGACGTCCTGCACCGGCTCGAGGCCGAGGGCGCCGTGGCGGTCGGCCGGATCCGGCCGGAGGCGCTCGGGGGGACCGGTGAGGACATCTGCGACGCCGACGTCCTCAGGCTCCTCCGGCGCCGCTCGCTCGCCGCGCTGCGCGCCGAGGTGGAGCCGGTCCCGCCCGCGACGCTCGGGGTCTTCGTGCCCCGGTGGCAGGGCGTGGGCGCCGCGGGCGGACCGGTCCGGCTGCGCGGCACCGACGGCCTGCTGCGTGTGGTTGAGCAGCTGGCCGGCGCCGTCGTGCCCGCATCCGCGCTGGAGAGCCTGGTGCTGCCCGCCCGGGTGGCGGACTACGACCCGCGGATGCTCGACGAGCTCACCGGGGCCGGGGAGGTGCTCTGGGCGGGTCACGGCTCCCTCGCCGCACGCGACGGCCTCGTCAGCCTGCACCTTGCGTCGACGGCCGATCTCACGCTCCCGCCGGTGGAGCCGCTCGACGGGCTCGACGACGGCCCCCCCGACGCGCTACCGCCGGAAGGCGTCGCGACACCCGACGCACCCCGCATCGCCCGGGCGCTCGCCGACGTCCTCGCCGGCGGCGGCGGCTACTTCCTGCCGGCCCTCGTCGAGCAGGTGCGGATCCGCCTCGGTGCCGGCGTCGCTACGGCGGCCGTGCGCGACGCGCTGTGGGACCTCGTCTGGTCCGGGCGCGTGACCAACGACGCGATGGGGCCGCTGCGTGCCCGCCTCGGGTCGGGGGGAGGTACGGCGCACGCCACTCGGCGGATCACCCCGCGGAGCCGGACGCTGACGCGCCTCGCGCTCCGGCCGGAGCCCGGCGGCGCGCAGGCCGTGCCCGACGCGCTGGGTCGCTGGTCCCTGCTGCCCGGGCGGGAGACGGATCCCACCGTGCGGGCACGGGCGCTGGCGGCCCAGCTGCTGGACCGGCACGGGGTCCTCACGCGCGGGGTGGCGGCGGTCGAGGGCGTCTCGGCCTGGTACACGGACCTGTACCGGGTGCTCGCTGCGCTCGAGGAGGCCGGGCAGGTCCGCCGCGGGTACTTCGTCGAGCACCTCGGCGGCTCCCAGTTCGCGCTGCCGGGTGCCGTGGACCTGCTCCGCCGGGACGCCCAGGATGCAGGCACGGTCGCCCGGGAGGGCCCCGGCGCCGGCGGAGCGCCCCACGGCGGAAGGCCCGACGGCGGCACGCCCGACGGCGGCGGTCGCGCCGTCGTCCTCGCCGCCACGGACCCCGCCAGCCCGTAC
>JAEWQZ010000143.1 GCA_023460255.1 Actinomycetes bacterium | reverse complement strand
GTCGTGCTCGCGGCGCTCGCGGCGGTGCTGCTGGCGACGGCGCCGCGGGCACCTGCGCTGCTGCCGGCCCCGCGGGTCGAGCACGGCTCCGTGCCGACCGGGCGGCCGCGGTACCAGCCGGCCCTGTGGTTCTTCCTCGTGGCCATGATCTGCGGGATCGCGATCGAGACGGGCACCGCGATGTGGGCGCCCGACCTGCTGACGTCACGGGCCGGCGCGCCGGCCTCCGTCGCCACCGCGGCGGTGTCCGGGCTCGTCCTGGGGATGACGTGCGGGCGCTTCGTCGTCGGCCCGCTCGCGGCGCGCAAGGCGCCGGAGAAGCTCCTGCTCGTCGGCTTCGCGCTCGCCGGGCTCGGCTGGCTCGTCCTGTGGCTCGCGACGAGCCCGGCGGTCGCGCTCGCCGGGCTGTTCGTCGCCGGGCTCGGCTACGGCTCGCACTACCCGCTCGGCCAGGCGCTCGTGCTGCGCGCGTCCGAGGGGCGACCGGACCAGGCCCAGGGGCTGTCGCAGCTCGGCGCCGGGGTCGCCGTCGGACTCGCCCCGTTCGTCCTCGGGGCCCTGGCCGACGCTGCGGGCATCCACCAGGCGTTCCTCGCCGTCGCGGGCCTCATCGTCGTCGGCGGGGTGGCCGTCGCCCTGGGCCTGCGCGCCGTCCACCGGCGCAACGACGCCGCGACGCCCGACGACGCCGCGACGCCCGACGACGCCGGGACGCCCGGAGTCGTGCGGGCCTGAGCACCCCGCCGCGCGCCGTCCCCTACGCGGCGGTGACCTTGTTCGTCGCCTCCTGCTGCCGCAGCGCGTCGGCGGCCTCGTCGCGGACCTCGTCGGGCCAGCGGACCTCGAGGTGGGGACGGCTGCGCAGCCGGTAGCGGACCTCCAGGTCCCAGTTGCGCACGGCCCAGATGCCCGCCGTGGTCGCCACGAGCAGAGCGCTGATCGAGCCGACGCCGATGGACCAGCGCGGGCCGAGCTCCTCGGCCACCCAGCCCACCAGCGGCGAGCCGATCGGCGTCGCGCCGAGGAACACGATGAGGTACAGGGACATCACGCGTCCGCGCATCTGCGGCGTCGTCGAGACCTGGATGGTCGCGTTGGCGGCCGTGAGCATCGTCAGCGACGCGAAGCCCACCGGGATGGTCGACAGCGCGTAGAGCTCGTACGTCGGCATGAGGGCCATCACCCCGGTGGCGACGCCGAACGCGAGCGCCGAGCCGACGACGAGGCGGACGCGCGGTCGCTCGCGCCGCGCGGCCATGAGCGCCCCGGCCAGGGAGCCGATGGCGAGGATGGAGCCGAGCACGCCGTACTCCCCCGGGCCCTTACCGAACTCGGTGCGCGCCATCACCGCGCTGGTCAGCTGGAAGTTCAGGCCGAAGGTGCTGACCACACCGACGACCACCATCACGACGAGGATGTCCGTGCGTCGCCGCACGTAGCGCAGCCCCTCGCGGAACTGCCCCTTGCTGCGGGCGGAGCGCTGCACGGGCTGGAGGTCCGCCACGCGCATGACCAGCAGCGCGACGATCGTCCCGGCGAAGCTCACGGCGTTGATGAGGAACACCCAGCCGGTGCCCACCCAGGCGATGAGCAGGCCGGCGACGCCCGGACCGATCATCCGGGCAGCGTTGAACGACGCGCTGTTCAGCCCGACGGCGTTGGGCAGGCGCGCGGCGGGCACCATGTCGGCGACGAACGTCTGCCGCGCCGGCGCGTCCAGGGCCGACACGCAGCCGAGCAGGCCGGCGAAGACGTACACGTGCCACAGCTGGGCGTGGCCGCTGAGGACGAGCGCGCCGAGCCCGGCCGCGAGCACGCCCATCCCACCCTGCGTGAGGATCAGCAGCTTGCGCCGGTCCATGCGGTCTGCGAGGACGCCGGCCCAGGCGGACAGGAACAGCGCGGGGGCGAACTGGAGCGCCGTCGTGATCCCGACGGCGACGCCCGAGTCGTCGGTGAGGTGGGTGAGGACCAGCCAGTCCTGGGCGACGCGCTGCATCCACGTGCCGATGTTGGCGACGAGGGCGCCGACGAACCAGAGCCGGTAGTTGCGGAAGGCCAGCGACGCGAAGGTGCTCCTCATTCCTCGGTCACCCGCCGCAGGAGGACGCTCGCCTGCGCGAGGACGACCCGCTCGTCGGGGGTCAGCCGGGCGAGCCGGCCCGCCAGCCACTCGTTGCGCCGACGCCGGGTCTCCCGGACCTCGTCCTGCCCGGCCTCGGTGATGCTCACGAGGACCTGCCGGCCGTCGGTGGGGTGCTCGCCCCGCTGCACCAGCCCGGCGTCGACCAGGGCGTTGATCGTGCGCGACATGTGCGGGGGCTGGACGTGCTGGTCGTCGGCGAGGGCCGAGGGCGTCATCGGGCCCTCGCACGACAGGGTCGCGAGGACCGCGTACTGGCCGTCGGTGATCTGCTCCGAGGACCGCTGCTGCCGGATCAGCCGGACGGCGTGGGTGACCGCGACCCGCAGGTCCCCGGCGAGGGTGCCCGGCCGGCTCGCGGCGGCGGGCACGGCGAGGGTGTCGAGGGGCGCTGCGGCGGCAGGCTTGGCGGCGGACATCTAGTTATCTTAGGTCATTACCTATGGCAACTACCATCGAGGTCCGGGTGATCTCGGCCACCCCCGGGCACCCACCGCCGCACGCCGGCCCGAGCACCCACCGCCGCACCACGCCCCCGACCCCGCCACCCCCGGGCACCGCCGCACCTGTGACGGAAGCGACCCAAGTGACGGATGTGACACCACACCAGCCACACCAGCCACACCTGTCCCAAGAGCGGCTCTCCGTGCACAACCGGGGCGCGGGGCCGAGGTTCGGGAGCACCGCGGCTCCGTGCACGACGCGGGACGCGGGGCCGAGGTTCGGGAGCACCCGCGGCTCCGAGCACGAGCGGGCCGAACGCCCCGGGAGGACGCCCCGGGCATGCGACGGCCCCCCGGGCCGGAGCGCGGGGGGCCGTCGCGGTCGAGGGTCAGATGCCGAGTGCGTCCTTGATCGGCCCGAGCGCGAAGTAGAGCACGAACAGGGCCGAGGCACCCCACATCAGCGGGTGCACCGCCTTGGCCTTGCCCAGGATCACCTTGAGCACGACGAACGAGATGAAGCCGGCGCCGATGCCGACCGTGATCGAGAACGTGAAGGGCATGAGGATCGCGGTGAGGAACGCCGGGATGGCGATCTCCATGTCCTTCCAGTCGATCCCGCTGATCTGCATCACCATGAGGAAGCCGACGACCACGAGCACCGGCGTCGCCGCCTCGAACGGAACCATGTCCACCAGGGGCGACAGGAACGTGGCGAGCAGGAACGCGACACCCGTGACGACCGAGGCAAGACCTGTGCGCGCGCCGTCACCGACGCCTGCGGCCGACTCGATGTAGCTCGTGTTCGACGAGACGCTCGCCGCGCCGCCCGCCGCCGCACCGATCGAGTCGACGACGAGGATCTCCGTCGTCCGCGGTGGGTTGCCCTCCTCGTCGAGCAGGTTCGCCTCGCCACCGATGGCGACCATGGTGCCCATCGTGTCGAAGAAGTCCGCGAGGAGCAGCGAGAAGACGAGCAGGAGGACGGCGACGATCCCGATCTTCTCGATCGAGCCGAACAGGGAGAACTGGCCGAGCAGGGAGAAGTCGGGGGTGTCGACGAGGCCACCCTCGGGGAACGCCGGGTTGTTGAGCTGCCACCCGGTCTCGTTCACGACGGCGCCGGTCGCGTCCTTCATCGGACCGACCTTGGCGATCGCCTCGATCACGACGGCGAGGATCGTCGCGACGAGGATCGAGATGAGGAGCGCACCCTTGACCTTGCGCACCAGGAGGGTGATCGCGAGGAGCAGACCGATGACGAACACGACGAGCGG
Source organism: Actinomycetes bacterium (assembly GCA_023460255.1). GTDB lineage: Bacteria > Actinomycetota > Actinomycetes > Actinomycetales > Cellulomonadaceae > Actinotalea. Next base: position 1,371 of record JAEWQZ010000143.1, on the reverse strand, counting down.
CCAGCCGGCGACCGAGCCGCCCACGCCGAGCTCGACGACCGTCCCGGCGCCCCGCCGGACGAAGCCGGAGTCGACGAGGCCGATGAACGCGATGAAGAGGCCGATGCCGACCGCGATCGCCGTCTTGAGCTCCATGGGCACGGCCTTGAAGACCGCCTTGCGGAACCCGGTCAGCACGAGGACCAGGATGATCAGGCCCTCGAGCACCACGAGGCCCATCGCGTCGGGCCAGGTCATGCCCGGCAGGAACGCGATGGAGTACGCGACGACCGCGTTGAGTCCGAGGCCGGCTGCCATGGCGATCGGGAACCGGGCCACGGCACCCATGAGGATCGACAGGACGCCCGCGACGAGGGCGGTCGCCGCGGCGATCGCCGGCAGGTTCGGGGCGGACCCGCCGCCGAGGAACGAGCCGCTGCCCTGATCGGCCTGCACGGTGCCGATGATCAGCGGGTTGAGGACGATGATGTAACTCATCGTGAAGAACGTGACCAGCCCACCGCGGACCTCTGTCCAGACGGTGGAGCCACGCTCGGTGATCTTGAAGTAGCTGTCGAGCCAGCCGGACGGGCTGCTCTCGGGCGACTTGTCAGCCTTGGAGGGGGAGGTGGTCTGCGCCATGGCGCAGAGGATGGCAGAAGTCCCGGCCGGCGATGGAGTCCTTCCGCGCCGAGTTTCGAGCGTTGTCCTCGACGTCACCCTCCTGGCCTATCTCGTTGTCGTCCTCGTCATCACGTTGTGGCCGTCGCCCCCGGACCCGGCGTCGTTCGGGTGGCTCGAGCGGGCACTGGCCTGGGCCCACGCGCGCGGGCTGCCGGCCTCCGTGCAGCTGCCGGTGGTCGAGGCGGTCGCCAACGTCGCGCTCTTCGTGCCGCTCGGGGCGCTCGCCCTGTGGGCCCGCGGCGCGCGCCCGCTCGTCGCGGTGGCCGCCGGCTGTGCGCTGTCCGCGTCGATCGAGCTGACCCAGCTGGCCCTGCCCGAGCGCGTCCCCACCGTGCAGGACGTCGCCATGAACACCCTCGGCGCAGCGCTGGGCGTGTGCGTCGTCGTCGTGTCCCGGTCGTGGGGGCGGACGTCCCCCGCCGTCGCGGGCCCGTAGCCGCACACCCTCGCCCGCGACCGGTCGACCTCACCCGCCCCTCACCCTGTCGCGCCCTCAAGACGCCCCCTCCCGCGGCCGACAGGAGGGGCATGGACCTGACCGCACCACCGCCGGGGCACGCCGCCGCGCGCGGCTCCGACCCGGAGCGGCCGACCGGCATCGCCGGCCTGTCGCCGCAGGTGCGCACCCTCGCCGAGATCGCGCTCGCGCACGCGCTCGACGCGGTGGTGGCCCAGGGCAGCCCGATGCCGCCGTTCGCCGTCCTGGAG
>JAEWQZ010000142.1 GCA_023460255.1 Actinomycetes bacterium | reverse complement strand
CGATCTGCATGCCGAGCCGCACGCGCGACTGCGGGTGCAGCGTGGTCGCCCGACCGAGCAGCTGCCGCGCGGACAGGGCCAGGCCGTCCGGGAGCCGGCGGATGTCGGCCGAGTGCGCCCAGCGGGCCAGCTCCGGCGGCATGACCACGGGCGGCAGCACCCGCTGGCCCCCGCGCACGCGCACGGCGTAGGTCCCGGCGACGACATCGCCGAGCCGCTTCCCCTTCGGGTGCGCCAGCGAGGTGATGAGGGCGACGGACCCGATCGTCAGCCACAGCTCGAGCACGCCGACCAGGGCGCGGACGACGGCGTGGCGGAAGCGGATCGGGCCGCCGTCGTCGCGCACGATGCGGATGCCGAGCGCCAGCTTGCCCAGCGAGCGGCCGCGCGAGAGCGTCTCCACCGCCGTCGGGATGACCACGAGGATCGTCACCACGAGGGCCACCCCGAGGGCGGCGCCCGCGGCGGCGTCGGTGCGCAGGCCGATGGCGCCGACGGTCAGCGTGAGCGCCCAGGCGACGACGAGGAGCGCGACGACGTCGATGACCGCGCCGAGGAGCCGCGTCGCGAAGCCCGCGGGCCGGGCGTCGATCGCGACGCCCTCGCCGAGCAGGATCTCGTCGTGCACGGGGGGATCCTGCCACACGGGGGACGACCGGGAGGGGCCCGTCGCGGCCGATCGGGGCCAGTCGGGGACTCGCCTGCGGCCCTCGTGTGGAAGGCTGGCGGCCGTGGACCTCGACGCCTTCACCGCCGTCCACGGCGCGACCTGGGACCGTCTCGGCCGGCTCGCCTCCCGCCGGGACCTCAGCGGGGCCGAGGCGGACGAGCTCGTGCGCCTCTACCAGGAGGTCGCCACGCACCTGTCCACCGTCCGGTCCGCTGCGCCGGACCCCGCGGTCGTCGCCCGCCTGTCCGACGTGCTCGGGCGCGCAAGGGCGGCCATCGCCGGCGCGCACGACCCGACGTTGTCCGACGTCGCGCGGTTCTTCGTGCTGGCGCTGCCGGCCGCGCTGTACCGGGTGCGGTGGTGGACCGTCGCGGTCATGGTGGCGTTCGTCGCCGTGGCCGTGGCAACGGGCGTGCACATCGCGACGGACCCGGCCGCGCAGGCGGCGCTCGGCGACCCCGTCGACCTCGAGCGGTACGCCGACGAGGAGTTCGCGAACTACTACTCCAACAACCCGCCGTCGAGCTTCTCCGCGATGGTGTGGACCAACAACGCCTGGATCGCCGCGCAGTGCGTGGCGTTCGGCATCACGGGCGTCTGGCCGGTGATGGTCCTCGTGCAGAACGCGGTGGGCGTCGGGACCGCCGGCGGCGTGCTGGCCGCCTACGGCGGGCTGGACGTCTTCCTCCAGCTCATCGCCCCGCACGGGCTGCTCGAGCTGACGGCGATCTTCGTGGCCGGGGGCGCCGGCCTGCGGATCTTCTGGACGGTGATCGAGCCCGGCGCCCGGTCGCGTGGGCAGGCGCTCGCGGAGGAGGGCCGGTCCCTCATCAGCGTCGCCCTGGGGCTGGTGGCGATCCTCGCGGTCTCGGGGCTCATCGAGGGCTTCGTCACGCCCTCGGACCTGCCGTGGTGGCTGAAGATCGTCATCGGCGCCGTGGCGTTGGCCCTGTTCTGGGTCTACACGTTCGTCCTCGGCCGCCGCGCCGTGCTCGCGGGGGAGACCGGGGATGTCCGGCGGGAGCACGCCGGGGACGTCCTGCCGACGGTCGGCTGAGCGCGCCGCGCTGGGGCCGCAGCGCGCTCAGAGCCGCCCGGCCGCCTTGAGCGCGAGGTAGGTGTCCGCCAGGCGTGGGGCCAGGTCGTCGGGGAGGGCGTCGACGACCTCGACGCCGCGCTGCCGCAGTCGCAGGGTGACGGCGGCCCGCTCGAGCTCGGTGCGCTCGGCCGCCGCGGCGTCGTAGACGTCGGCGGTGGTCTCGCGCCGCCCGCGCAGGCCCGCGACCTGCGGGTCCGCCACGGAGGCGAGCACCACCACGTGGTCGTGGGCCAGCGGCCCGACCACGGGCAGCACGCCGCTCTCGACGACGGCGGGCTCGAGCGCGGTGAGCAGCACGACGAGGGCACGCCGGGACATGCGCTGCTGGACCTGGGCCACGACGCCCGGCCAGTCGGTCTCCACCAGCGTCGGGTCGGCGGTGGCGAGCGCGTCGGCGAGCGCCGGCATGAGCCGCGGGCCGCTCGCCCCGGCCACCTGGGCGCGGACGCGGCGGTCGAACGCGATGAGGTCGACGCGGTCACCGGCCCGGGCGGCCAGCGCGGACAGGAGGAGGGCGGCCTCGATCGAGGCGTCGATGCGCGGCAGGTCGCCGATGCGTGCGGCGGACGTGCGCCCGGTGTCCAGCACCACGAGCACCCGCCGGTCGCGCTCGGGGCGCCACGTCCGCACGACCACCTCGTTGCGCCGCGCGGTGGCGCGCCAGTCGATCGAGCGGACGTCGTCACCGATGACGTACTCGCGCAGCGAGTCGAACTCCGTGCCGGCGCCGCGGATCTGGACCGCCGTGCGTCCGTCGAGCTCGCGAAGCCGGGCCAACCGGCTCGGCAGGTGGCGGCGGGACGCGAACTCGGGGAGCACCCGTAGCCGCCCCGGGACCACGATGGTGGCCTGGCGGGCGGCGAGCCCGAGCGGGCCGGAGGCCCGGATCGTGACCCGGTCCGCGAGCCGGTCGCCGCGACGGGTCGGGAGCAGCGTGGTGACGAGGCGGCGGGACTCGCCGTCGGGAAGGTCGACCTGGTGCCGGTTGCGCTGCGCGCCGGCGGACGGCTGCCACGCGTCCCGCACGACGCCGCGCAGCCGCCGACCCGACCGGTTGGTCACGGTCAGGGTCGACGACGTGGCCTCCGTCAGCCGCACCGATCCGGGCACTGTGCGGCGCACCGCGACGAGCCGGGGCGAGGCGGCGAGCGCGGCGTCGAGCCCGCACAGGCCGAGCACCAGGACGGCCCAGGCGAGCACGACGAACGTCGCGGGCACGAGCAGCACCGCGACGAGGCCGAGTGCGGCCAGCGCGGCCGCCCGCCAGGTGATGGCCACGGCTCAGCGCGGCACGGGCACGGCCGCGAGCACCGTGTCGAGCACGCTCTCCGCCGTGACGCCCTCGAGCTCGGCCTCGGCCCGCAGCTGGACGCGGTGGCGCAGGGTCGGGTGGGCGAGCGCCTTGACGTCGTCGGGGGTGACGTAGGGACGCCCGGACAGCCAGGCCCATGCCCGGGACGTGGCCAGCAGCGCCGTGGCGCCGCGGGGCGAGACGCCCAGCGACAACGACGGCGACTGGCGGGTCGCCCGGCAGACGTCCACGACGTACCCCAGCACCTCAGGGGCGACCTGGACCTGGGCCACCTCCGCGCGGGCCCGCGTGAGCCGGTCGACGTCGCTGACCGGACGAACGCCCGCGGCCCGCAGGTCACGGGGGTCGAAGCCGGTGGCGTGCCGGCGCAGCACCTCGACCTCGTGCTCGCGCTCGGGCAGCGGCATCGTGAGCTTGAGGAGGAACCTGTCGAGCTGGGCCTCGGGCAGCGGGTACGTGCCCTCGTACTCGACGGGGTTCTGCGTCGCGATGACGAGGAACGGGTCGGGCAGCGGACGGGGGGTGCCGTCCACGCTGACCTGGCGCTCCTCCATGGCCTCCAGCAGCGACGCCTGCGTCTTCGGGGGTGTCCGGTTGATCTCGTCGGCGAGCATGAGGTTCGTGAAGACCGGGCCCTCGCGGAACGAGAACTGCGCGGTCCGGGCGTCGTAGACGAGCGAGCCCGTCACGTCGCCGGGCATGAGGTCGGGCGTGAACTGCACGCGCTTGGTGTCCAGGTCGAGGGCGCCGGACAGGGCGCGGACCAGGAGCGTCTTGGCGACGCCGGGCACGCCCTCCAGGAGCACGTGGCCACGGCAGAGCAGCGCGATGACGAGGCCCGTCACGGCGGCGTCCTGCCCGACGACGGCCTTGCCGACCTCGGCGCGCAGCGCCGCGAAGCCCGCGCGGAGGTCCTCGGTCGGCCGCGCGGGCGGCACGGAGGGTGCGGACGGCTCGGTGGATGGTGGGACCGGGGGCTGGGCCGGCTGGCCGAAGGATTCGGTCACGTGCGGTGAACCTCGCTCTCGAGCTGGTCGAGCTGCCGGGCGAGCACGAGCAGGCCGGCGTCGTCGGTGGGTGGTGGTCCGTACAGCAGGCCGGAGATCTGGTCGGTGGCGCGTCCCGTGGCCCGGGCGAGCGCGTCGATGACGTCGGTGGCGCCGGCGGTGCGGGGGAGCCCGAGCCGCGCCGCGGCACGTCGCGCGGTACCGGCGCGCAGGGCCGCGGCGGCGTGCCCGCGCGCCCGGGCGCGACGGTAGAGGCGCCCACGGCCGATCGCCGTCTCGCTGGCGCTCACGGTGACGGGCAGCGGCTCGGTGACCACGGGCCCCAGGCGCCGCCCGCGCCACAGGGCCACGACAGCGACCACGAGCAGGGCCTGGAGGCCGAGGACGCCGAGCCACGGGGGCAGGGCGCTGCCGGTGTCGAGCCCGTCGTCGTCGGGGGCCTGGGCGCTGTAGTCGTTGATCGAGGGCACGTACCAGACGAGCCGCTCCGTGCGGCCGAGGGTCCGCAGCGCGAGGGCCGCGTTCCCCCTGTCGTCGAGGTTCTCGTTGGAGAGCAGACCCCCGTCGTTGAGCACCGTCACCCGCCGGCCGTCGATCTCGAGCACGGCGAGCGCACCCTGCCGCTGGTCCGCGTCGTGCCCGCCGGGTGTGGGGAAGCAGACCGTGACGTCGGCGTCGGAGGTCACGAGCGCGCGTGCGGTCACGCCCACCTCACCGGCGGCGCCGGCATCGGGGTCGTCGCAGGAGGCCTGCGCGGGCCCCGCCATGAAGGACCCGGACATCGCGACCGTGCCGCCGGTGAAGGCCGGGACGTGGTAGGCCTCGGGGCCCGCCACCACGAGGTCGGCGTCCACGCCGGCGACAGCGGCCACCTGGTCGTCGTACATCGCGGCGGTGCTCGCGACGAGGAGCGTGGTGCCGGCGTCGGCGGCGGCGGTGGCCTCGGCCACCGTGCGGACGTACGTGATGTCGACCCCCTGACCGCGCAGGATCTGCGCGAGCGCGCGGGCGCCGCCCGGGCGGGGGTTGTCGGGCGCCAGGGGGACCGTCGAGGAGCGGGCGCCCATGAACGACGTCAGGAGGCCGGCCCCGGCGACGAGCGCGAGGATCGTCAGGGGCCAGCGGGCGCGACGCCACCGTCCCGCTGCCCGAC
>JAEWQZ010000141.1 GCA_023460255.1 Actinomycetes bacterium | reverse complement strand
GCTCCAGTCCGTCGTGGCGGACGTCGTGGCGGATGCCGGGGCCGGTCGGTACGACGCGGCGCGCCGGGGCCTGACCCGGGTCCGGGCGGAGCTCGCCCGGGCGGCCGACGCGGGGGAGGTGTCGCTGGACAGGTACCGTCGCGTCGAGGCAGCCCTGGCGCGCACCGAGACCGCGCTGGCAGCGTCGCTCGCGGCGGACGGCTGACGGGCGGGGCCGGCTGCGTTCCGTCGGCGCGCCGTCCGTTCGAACGCCTGTATGATGTCGGGATGCACGCCTACGATGGTCCGGTGGACCTGGCTGCCGAGGACCGGCTGCGCATCCGGGGGGCGCGCGAGCACAACCTCCGCAACGTCGATCTCGACCTCCCGCGCGACAGCCTCATCGTCTTCACCGGGCTGTCGGGCTCGGGCAAGTCGTCGCTCGCGTTCGACACGATCTTCGCGGAGGGGCAGCGCCGGTACGTCGAGAGCCTGTCGTCGTACGCCCGGCAGTTCCTCGGGCAGATGGACAAGCCGGACGTGGACTTCATCGAGGGCCTGTCACCGGCCGTGTCGATCGACCAGAAGTCGACCAGCCGCAACCCGCGGTCGACGGTGGGCACCATCACCGAGGTCTACGACTACCTGCGCCTGCTCTACGCCCGCGCCGGCACCCAGTACTGCCCGGTGTGCGGCGAGCAGGTCAGCCGTCAGACGCCCCAGCAGATCGTGGACCGTCTGCTCGAGCTGCCGGAGGGCACCCGGTACCAGGTGCTCGCGCCCGTCGTCAGCGGCCGCAAGGGCGAATACGCGGAGCTGTTCCGCGAGCTGCAGAGCAAGGGCTTCGCGCGGGCCCGGGTGGACGGGCAGGTCGTGGCGCTGACGGAGGCGCCTGCGCTCGAGAAGAACATCAAGCACTCGATCGACGTGGTCGTGGACCGACTCGTCGCACGCGAGGGGGTCCAGCGACGCCTGACCGACTCGGTCGAGACCGCCCTCGGCCTGGCCGGTGGGCGGCTCGTCGTCGAGCTGGTCGACGCGGAGCCCGACGACCCCGGGCGTGAACGGCGGTTCTCGGAGCTGCGCGCCTGCCCGAACGACCACGAGCTGACGCTCGACGAGATCGAGCCGCGCACCTTCTCGTTCAACGCGCCCTACGGAGCGTGCCCGGAGTGCACGGGGATCGGCAGCCGGCTCGAGGTGGATCCCGAGCTGGTCGTCCCGGACGAGGAGGCGACCCTCGCCGGCGGCGCCATCGCGCCGTGGGCACAGACCTCGTCGGAGTACTTCGAGCGGGTGCTGACCGCGCTGGCGGACGAGCTCGGCTTCTCCATGACCGTGCCGTGGCGCGCACTGCCGGAACGTGCCAGGGAGGCGATCCTCTACGGCCGCGACCACAAGGTGCACGTGCGCTACCGCAACAGGTGGGGGCGCGAGCGCCAGTACTCCACCGGGTTCGAGGGCGTGATCTCGTTCATCGAGCGTCGGCACGCGGAGACCGAGTCGGACTGGTCGAAGGAGCGCTACGAGGCGTACATGCGCGAGGTGCCGTGCCCCACGTGCGACGGGGCGCGGCTCAAGCCCGAGGTGCTGGCCGTGCGCGTCGGCGGCCTGTCGATCGCCGACCTCTGCCGCCTGCCGCTGCGGGAGGCCCGGGACTTCCTGGCGCGCCTCGAGCTCGGCGAGCGCGAGCGAGTCATCGCCGTGCAGGTGCTCAAGGAGATCCAGGCCCGGCTCGGGTTCCTCCTCGACGTCGGTCTGGACTACCTGTCCCTGGAGCGCGCCGCCGGCACCCTGTCGGGTGGGGAGGCGCAGCGCATCCGCCTCGCGACCCAGATCGGCTCGGGGCTGGTCGGCGTGCTCTACGTGCTCGACGAGCCGAGCATCGGCCTGCACCAGCGCGACAACCGTCGGCTGATCGACACGCTGACGCGGCTGCGCGACCTCGGCAACACCCTGATCGTCGTCGAGCACGACGAGGACACGATCCGCACAGCCGACTGGATCGTCGACATCGGGCCGGGAGCCGGCGAGCACGGGGGCCGCGTGGTCCACTCCGGCGACCTGGCCGGCCTGCTCGCATCGCCCGAGTCGGTCACGGGCGCGTACCTGGCGGGTCGCCGGGAGATCCCGACGCCGGAGGTTCGCCGGCCCGCCGACCTCGGTCGCACGCTGACCGTCGTCGGGGCGCGGGAGCACAACCTCGCGAACATCGAGGTGGCCTTCCCGGTCGGCTGCCTCGTGGCGGTGACGGGGGTCTCGGGCTCGGGCAAGTCCTCCCTCGTCAACGGGATCCTGTACCCCGTCCTCGCCAACGAGCTCAACCGGGCGCGCCAGGTCCCCGGCCACCACACCCGGGTCACCGGGCTGGAGCACGTGGACAAGGTCGTGCACGTCGACCAGGGACCGATCGGCCGGACGCCCCGGTCCAACCCGGCGACCTACACCGGGGTGTGGGACCACATGCGCAAGCTCTTCGCGCAGACCACCGAGGCGAAGGTCCGCGGGTACACGCCCGGCCGGTTCTCCTTCAATGTCAAGGGCGGCCGGTGCGAGGCGTGCTCGGGCGACGGCACGATCAAGATCGAGATGAACTTCCTCCCGGACGTGTACGTGCCGTGCGAGGTGTGCCACGGTGCGCGCTACAACCGCGAGACCCTCGAGGTGCACTTCAAGGGCCGAACCGTGGCCGAGGTGCTCGACATGCCGATCGAGGAGGCGGCCGAGTTCTTCTCGGCCGTGCCGGCGGTGGCGCGACACCTCAAGACACTGGTCGACGTCGGTCTCGGCTACGTGCGCCTGGGACAGCCTGCGCCGACGCTGTCCGGGGGCGAGGCGCAACGTGTCAAGCTCGCCAGCGAGCTGCAGAAGCGCTCGACCGGGCGGACCGTCTACGTGCTGGACGAGCCGACGACCGGACTGCACTTCGAGGACACCCGTCGCCTGCTCGGCGTGCTCTCGTCGCTCGTGGACAAGGGCAACACCGTCATCGTCATCGAGCACAACCTCGACGTGATCAAGACGGCCGACTGGGTCATCGACCTCGGGCCGGAGGGCGGCAACGGCGGTGGCCGGATCGTGGCGACCGGCACCCCGGAGGACGTCGCACGGGTCACGGGCAGCCACACGGGCCGCTTCCTGCGCGACGTGCTGGGCATCGTCGAGAGCCGCGCGAGCGCCTGACGGCCTCGTTCGGCCATGTCGGGCCACGGGCGGCCGGGGACGATGGTGGTGACGTCAGGCCGGCAGGACCCCGTCGACCGACTGGTCGACGCGCAGCGGGGCGGGCCGGTGCCGGACAGGGAAGTTCACCGAGCGTGCGATGAAGCAGTGCTCCCGCGCCCGGGCGTGCAGGGTCGCGAGGTCCTCGTCGGTGACCGGGCGCCCGTCGGCGCGGTCGGCCCGGGCCAGCGTCACGCACGGGCGCAGGACCACCTCGGTGAACTGCCCGTGCCCGGCCGCCTCCACGCGCATCCGCCCCTGTGCCGTGTCGGTGTACGCGACGACGGCGATGCCGTCGACGGCCGCCAGGTGCAGGAACCAGAGCATGTGGCACTGGGCGAGGGCGGCGACGAAGAGCTCCTCGGGCGTGTACCGCTCGGGATCGCCCCGGAACGCGGGGTCGGCGCTGCCCGGCAACGGGGGCTTGCCCTCGAAGACGACCTCGTGGTCGCGGCCGTAGGCGGTGTAGCCGGTCGTCCCGACGCCTCGCGCACCGGTCCACCGGAGCGCGGCCTCGTAGGTGTGCAGGATGCCCATGGCTCACCGTACCCGCCCGGCCCACGGTCGCCCCGAGGCCGTCGGCGACGTCATCTAGCCTGGTGACGTGGCCGACCCCGCGACCTACCGACCGGCGCCGGGACAGGTCCCGGACTCCCCGGGCGTGTACCGGTTCCGTGACGAGCACGGCCGGGTCGTCTACGTCGGCAAGGCGAAGAGTCTCCGCCAGCGCCTGGCGTCGTACTTCCAGGACACCGCGGCGCTGCACCCCCGGACGCAGCAGATGGTCCGGGCCGCGGCGTCGGTGGAGTGGACGGTCGTGGGGACCGAGGTCGAGGCGCTCGCGCTCGAGTACTCCTGGATCAAGGAGTTCGACCCACGCTTCAACGTCAAGTACCGCGACGACAAGTCCTACCCGTACCTGGCGGTGACGCTCGGCGAGGAGTTCCCTCGCGTGCAGGTGATGCGGGGCGCCAAGAAGCCCGGGACCCGGTACTTCGGGCCGTACGGGCACGCGTGGGCGATCCGGGAGACCGTCGACCTCCTGCTGCGGGTCTTCCCGGTGCGCACGTGCTCGGCGGGCGTCTTCAAGCGCGCGGCGCAGACGGGGCGGCCCTGCCTGCTCGGCTACATCGACAAGTGCTCCGCCCCCTGCGTGGGCCGCGTCTCCCCGGCGGAGCACCGGGAGCTCGCCGAGGACTTCTGCGACTTCATGGCCGGCGAGACGGGTCGCTTCCTGCGCCGGCTCGAACGCGAGATGGCCGAGGCGGCGGCGAACCTCGAGTTCGAGCGGGCCGCCCGGCTGCGCGACGACATCGGCGCCCTCCAACGCGCGACCGAGAAGAACGCCGTGGTGCTCGCCGACGGCACCGACGCCGACGTCTTCGCCCTGGTCGGGGACGACCTGGAGGCGGCGGTGCAGGTGTTCCACGTCCGCGGAGGGCGGATCCGCGGTCAGCGGGGGTGGATCGTCGAGAAGGTCGAGGACCTCTCCGACGCCGAGCTCGTCGAGCAGCTGCTGCTCCAGGTGTACGGGGACGACAGCCCGGGGGGTTCGCCCGTGACGACCGGGCCCGCCGGCTCCGGCGGCGCGCGGCGACCCGAGCGGGCCGCCGCGCGGCACCACGCGGTCCCGCGGGAGGTCCTCGTGCCCGTCCTGCCGCCCGACGTCGACCAGCTCGGCAGCTGGCTCAGCGGGCTGCGCGGGTCCCGCGTGCGGGTCCGTGTCCCGCAGCGGGGCGACAAGAAGGCCCTGGCCGAGACGGTCGCCACCAATGCCCAGCAGGCGCTCACGCTGCACCGGACGCGCCGGGCCGGGGACCTCACCACGCGCAGCCAGGCGCTGCGGGAGGTCCAGGAGGCGCTGGGCCTGCCCGACGCCCCGCTGCGGATCGAGTGCTACGACATCTCGACCACCCAGGGCACCCACCAGGTCGGGTCCATGGTCGTCTTCGAGGACGGCCTGCCGCGCACGGGGGAGTACCGCACGTTCGGCATCCGCGGCGCGACCGGAGACGGCGCGCGCGACGACACCGAAGCGATCCACGAGGTGCTGACCCGCCGGTTCCGGCGCTACGTGGCGGAGGCGGCCGAGGTGACGGGCGGCCTGCCGGCCGGGGTACCGGCGTCGGGCGAGGTGCCGGCGGAGCCCGACGCCACCGAGCCGGCGAGGCGGCGCTTCGCCTATCCGCCGAACCTCGTCGTGGTGGACGGTGGGCCCCCGCAGGTCGCCGCCGCGGCGCGGGCCCTGTCGGAGCTGGGGGTCGTGGACGTCGCGCTCTGCGGCCTGGCCAAGCGGCTGGAGGAGGTCTGGCTACCCGGGGAGGAGTACCCGGTCATCCTGCCCCGCGGCTCCGAGGGCCTGTACCTCATGCAGCGGCTGCGGGACGATGCCCACCGCTTCGCGATCAAGCACCACCGTGCTCGGCGCAGCCGCGGGATGACCGTCTCCGTGCTGGACGACGTCCCCGGCCTGGGTCCCGCGCGACGCGCGGCGCTCCTCGCGCACTTCGGCAGCGTCGCCCGGCTGCGCGCCGCGTCCGTGGCGGAGATCGCCGCCGTCAAGGGGATGGGGGAGCGGACCGCCCGGGCGGTGCACGACGCCCTGGCGCCCGGCGCGAGTCCCACGGCCGATCGCTGAGGTGCCTGGCATGCTGGAGCCATGACCGGGCAGCACGCGGCGGGTGAGCCACCCGCCGTCACCGTGCCCACCGGCATCCCTGCCCTCGAGGCCCAGAGCCGGGCCCCGCGCCGTGAGGTGCCCGAGCTCCTCGTCGTCACCGGCATGTCCGGCGCCGGCCGGACGAAGGCCGCGGCGGTGCTCGAGGACCTGGACTGGTACGTGGTCGACAACCTGCCGGCGCAGCTGCTCACCCAGCTCGCCGGCATGCTCTCGACGGGGCCGGGCGGTGTGCACCGGCTCGCCGCCGTCGTCGACGTCCGGTCGCGGGAATTCTTCGCCGACCTGGCCAACGTGATCGACTCGCTCCAGGAGGCCGGGATCGCGCACCGGATCCTGTTCTTGGACACGAGCGACGCGGTCCTCGTGCAGCGCTTCGAGGCCGTGCGGCGACCGCACCCGCTCCAGGGCGACGGTCGGATCCTCGACGGGATCGCCGAGGAGCGTGCGCTGCTGGAGGAGGTGCGATCCCGCGCCGACGTCGTCATCGACACGACCGAGCTCACCGTGCACGACCTCGCCCGCGAGGTCCGCGCGGCGGTCAGCACCGACGACGAGAGCCTGCGCGTGCACGTCCTGTCGTTCGGCTTCAAGTACGGCCTGCCGCTGGACGCGGACCACGTCGTGGACGTGCGGTTCCTGTCCAACCCGTACTGGATCGGTGAGCTGCGGCACCTGACGGGCCGCGACGCGGCCGTCCGCGACTACGTGCTCGGGCTGCCCGGCGCGGGGGAGTTCGTCGGCCGGTACGTCGCCGCGCTCGAGCCGGTCCTGGCCGGCTACGTCAAGGAGGAGAAGCGCTACGTCACGATCGCGGTGGGCTGCACGGGCGGCAAGCACAGGTCCGTCGCGCTGGCCGAGGCGATCGCGGCGCACCTGCGCGACACGGGCAGCCGCGTCGTGGTCACCCACCGGGACCTGGGGCGCGAGTGACCGCGCAGCGTCCTCCCCGGCAGGCCCACCCGGGGCCGGCCGGGCCCGGCCCGGCCGTCGTCGCATTCGGCGGCGGGCACGGGCTGTCCGCGAGCCTGTCGGCCCTGCGTCTGATGTCCGAGCGGCTCACGGCCGTCGTCACCGTGGCGGACGACGGCGGCTCCTCCGGCCGCCTCCGGCACGAGATGGGCGTCCTGCCCCCAGGGGACCTGCGGATGGCGCTCTCGGCGCTCTGCGACGAGTCGGACTGGGGCCGCCTGTGGCGCGACGTCATGCAGCACCGTTTCCACACCGACGGCGAGATGAACGACCACGCCGTCGGGAACCTGCTCATCGCGGCGCTGTGGGAGCTCCTCGGCGACCCCGTGTCGGGGCTGGACTGGGTCGGTCGGCTGCTGGGCGCGCGGGGCAGGGTGCTGCCGGTGGCGTCGGTGCCGCTCGAGATCGAGGCGGACGTCCTGGCTCCGGGAGCACCGCAGCCGCACGTCGTGCGCGGGCAGAGCGCCGTGGCGGGCGCCGCGGGGGACGTGTGCCGGATCCGGCTCGCGCCGGCGGACCCCGCCGTGCCCGACGAGGTCCTGGGTGCCGTCGCCGAAGCGGACTGGGTCGTCCTCGGACCCGGGTCGTGGTTCACCTCCGTCCTGCCGCACCTGGCGATCCCCCGGATCGCGGAGGCGGTGCGTGCCTCGCACGCGCGGCGGTGCCTCACCCTGAACCTGTTCCCGGCGAGCGGGCGGGTGGGGGGCATGACGTGCCACCAGCACCTGGCCGCCGTCGCGGCGCACGCACCGGGCCTCACGTTCGACGTCGTCGTCGCCGACCCGTCAGCGGTGGACGACCTGGACCTCATGCACGAGCAGGTGGAGGACCTCGGGGCGCAGCTGCTGCTGCGGCAGGTGCGGGTCGGAGACGGCACGGCGCGGCACGACGCGCTGCGCCTCGCCGCCGCGTACCGGGACGCGTTCGAGGGGACGCTGGGCGATGTCGGGCACCGGTGATGGCAGGATGAGCGCCATGGCGTTGACGGCACAGGTGAAGGACGAGCTGGCCGCCCTCCCCGTGGAACGCACGTCATGGCGCAAGGCAGAGGTCGCCGCGATGCTGAGGTTCGCGGGCGGGCTGCACATCATCTCGGGGCGCATCGTCATCGAGGCCGAGCTCGACACGGGCGCCGCCGCACGGCGCCTCCGCCAGTTCATCTCGCAGGTCTACGGGCACACCAGCGATGTCGTCGTGGTCAGCGGTGGGGGCATCCGCCGCGGGACCCGCTACATCGTGCGGGTCGTCAAGGACGGGGAGTCGCTGGCCCGGCAGACCGGGCTGCTCGACGGTCGCGGGCGGCCCGTGCGCGGCCTGCCCTCCCAGGTCGTGTCCGGCGGGGTGGGCGAGGCGGAGGCGGCCTGGCGGGGGGCGTTCCTGGCGCACGGCTCGCTGACGGAGCCCGGCCGGTCGGCGGCGCTCGAGGTCACGTGCCCCGGCCCGGAGGCGGCCCTGGCGCTCGTCGGTGCCGCGCGGCGGCTCGGCATCCCCGCCAAGGCGCGTGAGGTGCGCGGGGTCGACCGGGTCGTCATCCGCGACGGTGACGGGATCGGGGCGATGCTCACCAGGCTCGGCGCGCACGACGCCGTCCTGGTCTGGGAGGAGCGCCGGATGCGCCGCGAGGTGCGCGGTACGGCGAACCGTCTCGCGAACTTCGACGACGCCAACCTGCGCCGGTCGGCCCGGGCAGCGGTGGCGGCCGGGGCGCGCGTCGAGCGCGCGTTCGAGATCCTGGGCGAGGACGTGCCGACGCACCTGGAGCAGGCGGGCCGGCTGCGGCTCGAGCACAAGCAGGCGTCGCTCGAGGAGCTCGGGCAGCTGGCCGACCCGCCGCTGACGAAGGACGCCGTCGCGGGCCGGATCCGCCGCCTGCTGGCGACCGCGGACAAGCGGGCGGAGGAGCTCGGCATCCCCGACACTGAGGCCAGCCTCACCCCGGACATGCTCGACGTCTGACCTCGCAGGTCAGCGGCCTGCAGGGCACGCCGCCGGGGGCAGTTCGCTGGACGAACGTCCTGCGGCGCCGTGTTTCGACGATGTGTAGGCTCACGTCATCTGGGGATCGAGAAGTCACGGTCCGGCCAGGCGCGCGTACACCGCTGTACGCATCCGTTAGTGATCGAGATCACGCGTGCCGGCGACACCGGCGCGCCCGAGGAGGGCATTGTGACCACCCGCGTGGCAATCAACGGCTTCGGCCGTATCGGCCGGAACGTCTTCCGCGTCATCCAGGAGACGGGCGCTGACCTCGAGGTCGTCGCCGTCAACGACCTGACGGACAACAAGACGCTCGCGCACCTGCTGAAGTACGACTCCGTCCTCGGCGTCCTCAAGCAGGACGTGACCTACGACGACGAGTCGATCACGGTCGGCGGCACCTCGATGAAGGCCTTCGCCGAGAAGGACCCGTCGAACCTGCCGTGGGGCGAGCTGGGCGTCGACATCGTCCTCGAGTGCACCGGCGTGTTCCGGACCGGCCCGAAGTGCCAGCCGCACCTGGACGCCGGCGCGAAGAAGGTCATCCTCTCGGTGCCCGGCACCGAGATCGACGCCACCTTCGTCATGGGCGTCAACCACACCGACTACGACCCGGCCGCGCACAACATCGTCTCCAACGCCTCGTGCACGACGAACTGCCTCGCCCCGGTCGCCAAGGTCCTCGACGAGTCCTTCGGCATCGTCCGTGGCCTGATGACCACCGTGCACGCCTACACGCAGGACCAGAACCTGCTCGACGCGCCGCACAAGGACCTGCGTCGCGCGCGCTCCGCCGCCATCAACATCGTCCCCACCTCGACCGGTGCGGCGAAGGCCGTGGCGCTCGTGCTGCCGAACCTCAAGGGCAAGATGGACGGCTACGCCCTGCGCGTGCCGGTCCCGACGGGCTCCGCCACCGACCTGACCTTCACCGCCGGCCGCGAGGTCACGGTCGAGGAGGTCAACGCGGCCGTCAAGGCAGCGGCCGAGGGCGAGCTCAAGGGCATCCTCGCCTACACCGAGGACCCGATCGTCTCGAGCGACATCGTCACCCACCCGGCCTCGTCGATCTTCGACGCCGGCCTGACCAAGGTGATCGGCGACCAGGTCAAGATCGTCTCCTGGTACGACAACGAGTGGGGCTACTCGAACCGCCTCGTCGACCTCGCCGTCTTCATGGCCTCGAAGTTCTGACCCGAAGCGCCTGACCCACCATGCGTCCGCGTGCGCGCGTCGTCCTGCGGGGCGGGGCGTGCACGCGGACGCAGCCATGTCCACCTCGACAGATTGGCTGATGTCGTGAAGACCATCGACAGCCTGGGCGACCTGCGCGGCAAGCGCGTCCTCGTCCGGTCCGACTTCAACGTGCCGCTCGACGGCACGACCATCACCGACGACGGCCGCATCCGCGCCGCGATCCCCACGCTCAAGGCCCTGCTCGACGGTGGTGCACGGGTCGTCGTCACCGCGCACCTGGGCCGGCCGAAGGGCGAGCCCGAGGCCAAGTACTCGCTGGCCCCCGTCGCCGCACGGCTCGGCGAGCTGCTCGGTCAGCCCGTCGCCCTCGCGCAGGACGTGGTCGGCGAGTCGGCCAAGGCCACCGTCGCCGCGCTCGAGGACGGCGAGATCGCGCTGCTGGAGAACATCCGCTTCGACGCGCGCGAGACCTCCAAGGACGACGCGGTCCGTGGCGAGCTGGCCGACGAGCTCGTCGCCCTCGCCGACGCCTTCGTGTCGGACGGCTTCGGTGTCGTGCACCGCAAGCAGGCGTCCGTGTACGACGTGGCCCTGCGGCTACCGCACGCGGCCGGCTACCTCGTGCAGCTCGAGGTCGAGTCGCTGCGCAAGGCGACCGACGACCCCGAGCGGCCGTACGTCGTCGTCCTCGGTGGATCGAAGGTCTCCGACAAGCTCGGCGTGATCTCGAACCTCATCGAGAAGGCGGACCGGCTGGCCATCGGCGGCGGCATGGTCTTCACCTTCCTCGCCGCCAAGGGCTACGAGGTCGGCACCTCCCTGCTCGAGGAGGACCAGGTCGAGACGGTCAAGGGCTACCTGGCGAAGGCGGCGGAGCGCGGCGTGGACATCGTGCTGCCCGTGGACGTCGTCGTCGCGGAGGCTCTGTCGCCCGACGCCGTGGGCGAGGTCGTCGCGGCCGACGCGATCCCCGCCGACAAGATGGGCCTGGACATCGGCCCGCGGTCCCGCGAGCTCTTCCGCGAGGCGATCCTCTCGGCCCGCACCATCGCCTGGAACGGCCCCGTGGGCGTGTTCGAGATCCCCGCGTTCGCCGAGGGCACCCGGGCCGTCGCCCAGGCGCTCGTGGACTCCGAGGGCTTCTCGATCGTCGGCGGCGGCGACTCCGCGGCGGCCGTGCGCAAGCTCGGCTTCGACGAGGCCGCGTTCGGCCACATCTCCACCGGTGGCGGCGCCAGCCTGGAGCTCCTCGAGGGCAAGACCCTCCCCGGCATCGCTGTCCTGGAGGACTGATCGCGTGGGGGAGAGCGCACGCACGCCGCTGATGGCGGGCAACTGGAAGATGAACCTGGACCACCACCAGGCGACCCACACCGTGCAGAAGCTCGCCTGGCTCCTCAAGGACGCCCGGCACGACTTCGGGGCGGTCGAGGTGGCCGTGATGGTCCCCTTCACCGACCTGCGGTCGGTGCAGACCCTGGTCGACGCGGACCGGCTGGAGATCGCCTACGGCGCCCAGGACGTGTCGGCGCACACCGAGGGCGCCTACACCGGCGAGATCTCGCCGGTGATGCTGGCCCGGCTGGGCTGCCGGTACGTCGTGGTCGGCCACTCCGAGCGCCGCGAGTACCACGGCGAGGACGACGCCACCGTCGCGGCCAAGGCCCGCTCGGCCTTCGGTCAGGACCTCGTGCCGATCGTCTGCGTCGGGGAGGGTCTGGACGTCCGTAAGGAGGGGCGGCAGGTCGAGTACACGCTCGCCCAGCTCGACGGCTCGCTGGCAGGGCTGACTGCCGAGCAGGCGGCCCGGGTCGTCATCGCCTACGAGCCCGTGTGGGCGATCGGCACCGGCGAGGTCGCCACGCCGGCCGACGCGCAGGAGGTCTGCGGGGCCATCCGGGGCCGGCTGGCCGAGCTGTACTCGTCCGAGATCGCCGACGGCGTCCGGGTGCTCTACGGCGGCTCGGTGAAGTCCGGCAACATCGCGGCCATCATGGCCGAGACCGATGTCGACGGGGCCCTCGTCGGGGGCGCCAGCCTCGACCCAGAGGAGTTCGCCCGCATCGTGCGGTACCAGTCGCACGCAGTGGGCTGAGCGCTGCTCCTGGCCCCGCCCGGCGCGCGTTCGCCGGGCGGGGCCAGGACCGGCGACGGTTCGCGTATCCTTGACCAGCGCCGCGAGTCACGGCGCCCCCAGACAGCGAAGGACCGTTCGTGGACGCACTGCGCATCGTTCTGCAAGCCCTGCTGGTCCTGACCAGCATCCTCGTGGTGCTGCTGGTGCTGCTCCACAAGGGGCGCGGCGGTGGCCTGTCCGACATGTTCGGCGGCGGCATGTCGAGCGGCGCGGGCAGCTCCGGCGTGGCGGAGAAGAACCTCAACCGCATCACGGTGGGCCTGGCCCTCGTGTGGACGCTCGTGATCATCCTGCTGGGTCTGCTCCAGCGCGTGAGCTGAGGACGTAGACATGGCGAGTGGTAGCGCGATCAGGGGCTCGCGCGTCGGCGCCGGCCCGATGGGTGAGGCCGAGCGCGGCGAGGCAGCCCCGCGGTTCTGGGTGTCGTACTGGTGCGCGAACGGGCACGAGACGCGGCCGAGCTTCTCCGAGGAGGCCGGCGTGGAGGCCCCGGAGAGCTGGGACTGCCCGCGCTGCGGGTTCCCGGCCGGGCGGGACAAGGACGCGCCGCCGGAGCCGGTCCGCAACGAGCCGTACAAGACGCACCTGGCGTACGTGAAGGAGCGGCGCAGCGACGAGGACGGCGCCGCGATCCTCGACGAGGCCCTCGCCGCGCTGCGCGCCCGTCGCGGCGGCTGAGGCTGGCCTGCCGGCCGATCAGGCCGTGCGACGGATCAGCAGGAACCCGTCGTAGCCCTTCGTCCCGACCGTCTGGATGACGGTCCCGTCCAGGGACGGGTCGGCAGCGACGGCCTCGACGACGGAGCGCGACCCGGCCACGCGGTCGTCACCGGTCGCCGCGTCGGCGAGCGCCCCGCCCCGCACGACGTTGTCGACGACGATCACCGCGCCGGGCGTGGTGAGGGCCAGGGCGGCCTTCAGGTACGCCGTGTTGGAGGGCTTGTCGGCGTCGATGAAGACGATGTCGTACGGCTCCGCCCCCTCCGACGTGAGCTGGGCGAGCACGTCCACACCCCGGCCGACCCGCACGTCGACGACGTCGGCCAGCCCGGCGCGGTCGAGGTTGGCGCGGGCGACCTCCGCGTGCCGGGGGTCGAGCTCGACAGTCGTCACGTGCCGACCCGGGCCGGTGAGCCCGCGGGTCAGCCAGATCGTGCTGTAGCCGGCGAGGGTGCCGACCTCGAGCGCGCGCCGGGCGCCGTGGATGCGCGCGAGCAGGCTGAGCATCCGCCCCTGCGCCGCGGAGACCTGGATCGCCGGGAGCCCGGCACGGGCTGCGGCGTCGTTGGCGGCCCGCAGGGCGTCGTCCTCCGCGACGAGCGGGGCGAGGTAGTCATCGACGGCGCGCCACGTGTCCGGCCCCGGCACGGCGGCCCCGTCCCCCGGTGGGCGGCTCACCCCGCCGCCGCGACGTCGAGCAGCCAGAGGGTGCGTGTGCGCCCGCGGACCGCAGCCGCGGGCACCTCGCGCGGGTCGGCGCCGGCGAGGGCGCGGCCGACGGCCTCGGCCTTGTCCGCGCCGGCGACCACCAGCCACACCTCCGTCGCGGCCTCGATCGCGGGCAGCGTGAGGCTGACCCGTTCGGGCGGTGGCTTGGGGGAGTCGTGCACGGCCACCGTCGTCGTGCCCGTGACCTCGACGGCGTCGTGGCCGGGGAAGAGCGACGCGACGTGACCGTCGGGGCCGACCCCGAGCAGCAGGAGGTCGAACGCGGGGACCGCGGGCCCGGCGTCGTCGGACCGGCCCGCACTCCCGGCCAGGGCGTCGGCGTACGCGGCGGCCGCGTCCTCGGGCGTGGGTGTGCCCGGACCGAGCGGGGGGACCGCGTGCACGTTCTCCGGGGGGAGTGGGACGGCGTCGAGGAGGGCGGCCCGTGCCTGGGTCTCGTTGCGCTCCGGGTCGCCGTCCGGCAGGAAGCGCTCGTCGCCCCACCAGACGTGCACGCCGGACCAGTCGACCGCGTCGCGCAGTGGCGAGGCGGCCACCTCGGCGAGCACGCGGGTGCCCATGCCGCCGCCGGTGAGGACGACGTGCACGGGGCGGTGCAGCGACTGCGTGTCGAGCAGCCGCAGGAGGAGCCGGGCGGCGGTCGCGGTGGCGAGCGCGTCGGGCGAGGGGTGCACGACGACGACGGGCCCGCTCATCGCAGCACCCGCGCCAGGCCTGTCCGGAGCACCTCGCCGTAGACCTCGTCGGCGTCGAGCCGGCGCAGGTCCTCCGAGAGGCACTCGCGCAGCTCGCGCAACGGCATCGCGACGTGGCGGACCGGCTGCTCCGGGTGGTGCAGCGTCGCCCGGCGCCCGTCGGGCCGCTCGATCTCGACGGGCCCCGACGGACGGTCGATCCGCACCTGGGTGATCCCGACGGCGTCCGGGGCGCCCCTCACCTCGACGGGACAGTCCAGCGTGAGCGCCAGCCAGGCCCCGAGCAGGTGCAACGAGGGGTGCCTGGCGTCGCCGGTCACCGCCGCGGCGGTGACCGGCTCGCGCGGCGGCAGGTCGAAGGCGGCGGCGAGAAGGCCCCGCCAGATGGTCAGGCGTGTCCAGGCCAGGTCGGTGTCCCCATCGGTGTAGCCGTCCCGGAGACGCTTGAGCGTGCCGACCGGGTCCGCGCAGGCCAGGGAGTCGGTGATCCGGCGCTGGGCCATCCGTCCGATCGGGTGCTCGGCCGGCCGGACCGGGATCTCGCGTGGCCACCAGGCGACGATCGGGGCGTCCGGCAGGAGGAGCGGGACCACGAGGGTGTCGCTGTGCGCGAGCATGTCGCCGGACGCCTGGAGCAGGACGACCTCGCTCGCACCGGCGTCGCCGCCGACGCGGATCTGCGCGTCCATCCGCGGTCCGTCGCGGCCCTCGGCGTGCCGGGCGAGGACGATGACGCGCATCGGGTGCTCGCGGCTGACGTCGTTCGTCACCGCGACGGCCTCCTCGACGTCGTCGGCTTGCGCGTCGATGACGAGCGTCAGGACCCGGCCGAGGGCGACGGCGCCGCCCTCCTCGCGGAGGTTGACCAGGCGCTTGGCGACCTCTCCGGTCGTCGTGTCGGGCAGGTCGACGATCATGCGGCCACTCCCTTCGCTCGCCCGTTCACGGTCGCCGCCACGTGCGGCCGTCCCGAGCCATCATCGCGTCGGCCGACGGGGGCCCCCACGTGCCGGAGCGGTACGGCTCGGGCTGGCCCTGACCCGCCCAGAACTGCGTGATGGGGTCGAGGATCATCCACGACAGCTCGACCTCGCGGTGGCGCGGGAACAGGGGAGGGTCGCCGAGGAGGACGTCGAGGATGAGCCGCTCGTAGGCCTCCGGGGAGGACTCGGTGAACGCGTGCCCGTAGCCGAAGTCCATCGTGACGTCGCGGACCTCCATCGACGTCCCGGGCACCTTCTCGCCGAACCTGATGGTCACGCCCTCGTCGGGCTGCACGCGGATGACCAGGGCGTTGTTGCCCAGCTCGCGGGTCGCCGTGGACTCGAACGGCAGGTGCGGGGCCTTCTTGAAGACGACCGCCACCTCGGTGACCCGTCGCCCGAGCCGCTTTCCCGTGCGCAGGTAGAACGGGACGCCGGCCCAGCGCCGGGTGTCGATGTCGAGCCGGATCGCCGCGTAGGTCTCCGTGATCGAGTCGGGGGTGATCCCCTTCTCGTCGAGGTACCCCACGACCTCCTCACCGCCCTGCCAGCCCGCGGCGTACTGGCCGCGTGCCGTGTGTGCGGCGAGGTCCTTGGGCAGCCGGACGGCGGAGAGCACCTTCTCCTTCTCGGCGCGCAGGTCGTGGGCGCCGAAGGAGACCGGCTCCTCCATCGCGGTGAGGGCGAGGAGCTGGAGGAGGTGGTTCTGGATCACGTCGCGCGCGGCGCCGATGCCGTCGTAGTAGCCGGCGCGGCCGCCGATCCCGATGTCCTCCGCCATCGTGATCTGCACGTGGTCGACGTAGTGGGCGTTCCAGATCGGCTCGAACAGCTGGTTGGCGAACCGCAGCGCCAGCATGTTCTGCACGGTCTCCTTGCCCAGGTAGTGGTCGATGCGGAACACCGACTCCGGGTTGAACACCGCCGAGACGACCTCGTTGAGCTCCCGGGCGCTGGCGAGGTCGTGCCCGAAGGGCTTCTCGACGACGACGCGCCGCCAGGCTCCGTCGGGCTGCTGCGACAGGCCCGACCGGGCGAGCTGGCGGCACACGAGGGGGAACTCGCGGGGCGGGACGGACAGGTAGAACGCGTGGTTGCCGCCCGTGCCGCGCTCTGCGTCCAGCTCGGCCACCGTGGTGTGCAGCCTGTCGAACGCCTCGTCGTCGTCGAACTCGCCCTGGACGAACCGGATGCCCTCGGCGAGCTGCTCCCACACCGCCTCGCGGAACGGTGTGCGAGCGTTCTCCTTGACGGCGTCGTGCACGACCTGGGCGAAGTCCTGCGTCGCCCAGTCCCGCCGGGCGAAGCCGGTGAGGGCGAAGCCGGGAGGCAGCAGGCCCCGGTTGGCGAGGTCGTAGACGGCAGGCATGAGCTTGCGGCGGGCGAGGTCGCCCGTGACGCCGAAGATGACCAGACCGCAGGGTCCGGCGATGCGCGGCAGGCGCCTGTCACGCGGGTCGCGTAGGGGGTTGACCGGTGCGGCGGCCACGTCGCCCACCTGGGACCCGATGCTCACCGGGCCGCCTCGAGGCCGGCACGCACGGTGCCGAGGAGGTCGTCCCAGCTGGCGACGAACTTCTCGACGCCCTCGGTCTCCAGCCGGTCCGTCACCTCGTCGAGGTCGATGCCCAGTGCGGCGAGCCGCGCCAGCCGATCGGCGGCGTCGTCGTAGGCGCCGGTGACGGCGTCGTCGCCGGCGGAGCCGTGGTCGGCGACCGCCTCCAGCGTGGCGCGCGGCATGGTGTTGACCACCCCGGGGGCCACGAGCTCGTCGACGTAGAGGGTGTCGGGGTAGGCGGGGTCCTTCACGCCCGTCGACGCCCAGAGCGGGCGCTGCGGGCGGGCCCCGGCGTCAAGCAGCTCGCGCCACTGCGGCGTCGCGAGGCTCTCGACGTGCTGGCGGTACGCCAGCCGCGCGTTCGCGACGGCGACCGACCCGCGTAGGGCCGCAGCCTCATCGGTCCCCAGCTCGTCCAGGCGGGCGTCCACCGACGAGTCGACGCGGGAGACGAAGAACGAGGCCACGGACTCGATGGCCGCCAGCTCGCGACCCGCCGCACGCGCCTGCTCGAGACCTGCGCGGTACGCGTCGATCACCGCGCGGTAGCGCTCGAGGGAGAAGATCAACGTCACGTTCACCGAGATGCCCTCGGCGACCGCTGCCGTGATCGCGGGCAGGCCCTCGACCGTCGCGGGGATCTTGATGAACAGGTTGGGACGGTCGACGGTCCGCCACAGCCGGCGCGCGCTGGCCAGGGTGGCGTCGGTGTCCCGAGCCAGGCGCGGGTCCACCTCGATGGACACCCGCCCGTCGAGCCCGTCGGTCTTCTCGTGCACCGGCGCGAGGACGTCGCACGCGGCACGGACGTCGTCCGTCGTGATGCGGAACACCGCCTCGTCGACGTCCGTACCGGCAGCGGCGAGCGCGGAGAGCTGGGCGTCGTAGGCGTCGCCCTTGGCGAGGGCGGACGCGAAGATCGTCGGGTTCGTCGTCACCCCGACGACGCCCCGTTCGGCCACCAGCGTCGCGAGCCCGTCCGGGATCAGCTCCCGGGACAGGTCGTCCAGCCAGATCGCGACACCCGCCTCGGTGAGGAGCCGGATGCCGCTGGGCGTGGCGCGCCCGACGGCTGTGCTGTGATCGGTCATACCGGTGCTCCTCGCTGTCGGGGCCCGGCCGCCGTCGGATGACGGCCGGGCGTCGTCAGTGGGTGTGTCAGATGTCGCCGGCGCCGCCCTCGGTGCTGCGGGGCGGACCGCCGGGCGTGGCCGTGCCGGCCGCGACGTCCGCGAGCGACGCCCGGGCAGCCGCCACGACCGCCTCCGGCGTGATGCCGAACTCGGTGTAGAGCCGCTCGAAGTCGGCCGAGGCGCCGAAGTGCTCGAGGGAGATGCACCGGCCGGCGTCGCCGACCAGCTCCCGCCAGCCCTGCGCGACGGCGGCCTCGACCGAGACACGAGCACGCACGCCGGCCGGGAGGACCGACTCGCGGTAGGCGGCGTCCTGCTCGTCGAACCACTCACGGCACGGCACCGAGACGACGCGTGCGCCGATCCCGCTCGCGGCCAGCTCCTCGCGTGCCGCGAGGGCGATCTGCACCTCGGAGCCCGTGGCGAGCAGGATCACGTCGGGCGCGCCGCCCGCCGCCTCGGCGAGCACGTAGGCACCGCGGGCGACGCCGTCGGCCGCGGCGAGCGTGTCGCCGGTGGCCGGCCCGTCGCCGCGCTCGACCGTGGGCACGTTCTGCCGGGTGAGGATGAGGCCCGCCGGGTGGTCGGTGCGCTCGAGGATCGTGCGCCAGGCCCAGGCCGTCTCGTTCGCGTCGGCCGGGCGGACGACGTCCAGGCCCGGGATCGCCCGCAGCGCTGCCAGGTGCTCGACGGGCTGGTGGGTGGGGCCGTCCTCGCCGAGACCGATGGAGTCGTGCGTCCAGACGAACGTGACGGGCAGCTTCATGAGCGCGGCGAGGCGCACGGCCGGGCGCATGTAGTCGCTGAACACGAGGAACGTGCCGCCGTAGGGACGCGTGCCGCCGTGCAGCGCGATGCCGTTGAGGATCGAGCCCATCGCATGCTCACGGATGCCGAAGTGCAGGGTGCGGCCGTACTCGTCGCCCTGGAACGAGCGGGTGCTGCGTCGCGCGGGCAGGAACGACGGCTCGCCGTCCATCGTCGTGTTGTTCGACCCGGCCAGGTCGGCCGAGCCACCCCACAGCTCCGGCAGCACCGGTGCGAGCGCGGACAGGACCTTGCCCGACGCCGACCGCGTGGCCACGGCCTTGCCGGCCGGGAACACGGGCAGGGCCTCGGCCCATCCGGCCGGGAGCCGCCGTGCGGCGAGCCGGTCGAAGAGCTCGGCGCGCGCGGCCTGCGCCGTCCGCCAGTCGGCGAAGGAGTGGTCCCACTCGGCGTGGGCGGCGGCACCGCGGTCGGCGACCTTGCGCGCGTGGGCGATCACCTCGTCGTCGACCTGGAAGGTGCGCTCCGGGTCGAAGCCGACAACCTCCTTCAGGGCACGCACCTCGGCGTCGCCCAGCGCGGAGCCGTGGATGCCGCCGGTGTCCTTCTTGTTCGGCGAGGGCCAGCCGATGATCGTGCGCAGCGAGATGATCGAGGGCCGGCCCGTCTCCCCGCGCGCCGCCTCGAACGCCGCGGCGAGCGCCTGGACGTCCTCGACGTAGCCGGTGCCGCCGTTGGTCCAGTCCACGCGCTGCGTGTGCCAGCCGTACGAGGCGTAGCGGGCGAGGACGTCCTCGCTGAAGGAGACGTCGGTGTCGTCCTCGATGGAGATGTGGTTGTCGTCGTAGATCACGACGAGGTTGCCGAGCTCCTGGTGGCCGGCGAGCGACGACGCCTCGGAGGTGACACCCTCCATGAGGTCGCCGTCGCTGGCGATCACCCAGATCGTGTGGTCGAACGGGCTCGTGCCGGGCGCGGCCTCCGGGTCGAACAGGCCGCGCTCGCGCCGGGCCGCCATCGCCATGCCGACGGCGGACGCGAGGCCCTGGCCGAGCGGTCCCGTGGTGATCTCGACACCCTCGGTGTGCATGTACTCGGGGTGGCCGGGCGTCTTCGACCCCCACGTGCGCAGGGCCTTGAGGTCGTCGAGCGTGAGCGGGTACCCCGAGGCGAAGAGCTGGAGGTAGAGCGTCAGCGAGGAGTGCCCCGCCGACAGCACGAACCGGTCACGCCCCGCCCACTGCGGGTCGTTGGGGTCGTGCCGCAGGAAGTGCTGGAACAGCAGGTACGCGGCCGGGGCGAGGCTCATCGCGGTACCGGGGTGGCCGTTGCCGACCTTCTGCACGGCGTCGGCGGCGAGCACCCGCAGGGTGTCGACGGCACGGGCGTCGAGGTCGGTCCAGTCGACACCGGCGGGCCCGGTGGTGGGCGTCGTGTTCACAGCTCCTCATTCCTGCCCGGAGCACACGTCCGGGGTCGTGGGTGGGGCGGCGTGCCTGTCGTCTCGACCGCGGCCGCAACCGTCAGGCCGACCGGCGGACGGGGCGCTCACCGGTCCGTCGGCCCGCTCGCCCGAGCCTACCGGCGAGCGGCGGCCGGTGCCGGACGGGCCCCCTCCGTGGACGGGGGTCCGTGGCCACCGGGACGAAGGGCCCGGGGGCCGTACCATGGTCGTCGGACCCCCACCCGGCAGAACGGAGCCCGTCGGACGTGCGCACCCGCAGCCACGCGCCGGCGAAGGCGCGCCCGGAGGGTGCCGTCGACCCGCAGGGTCTCGTCGACCGGCAGCGAGCCGAGCCGCCGCGCCGGTGGGCACCGCTGCTGCGCCGGGTGGCGGCCTACGTCGCCCTGACCAAGCCGCGGATCATCGAGCTCCTCCTCGTGACGACCCTGCCCACCATGCTGCTCGCCCAGCAGCGGGTCGGCGGCGGCTTCCCGGACGTCGGGCTCCTCCTCGGCACGCTCCTCGGCGGGACTGCCGCCGCGGGGGCGGCGAACACGCTGAACATGCTGCTCGACCGGGACATCGACGCCGTGATGAACCGCACGAGGCGCCGCCCGCTGGTCACCGGCGACGTGTCGCCGCGCGGCGCGCTGGTCTTCGGGCTCGCGCTCGCGGTGGGGTCCGTCGCGTTCTTCGCCCTCGCGATCAACGTGCTCAGCGCGGTGCTGGCCGCCGCGGCGATCGTGCTGTACGTCGTGGGCTACACGATGCTGCTCAAGCGGCGCACCCCGCAGAACATCGTCTGGGGTGGCATCGCCGGCTGCATGCCCGTCCTCATCGGGTGGGCGGCGGTCACCGGCTCGCTGGACTGGGCCCCGGTGGCGCTGTTCCTCGTCGTCTTCTTCTGGACGCCGCCGCACTACTGGCCGCTGTCGATGCGGTTCCGGCGCGACTACGCGGCCGCCGGTGTCCCGATGCTGCCGGTCGTCGCGAGCGACGTCCGGGTGGCGGTGGAGATGGTCGCGTACTCCGTCGCCATGGTGGCCGCGTCGCTCGCCCTCGTCCCGCTGGCCCCGACGACGTGGGTCTACGCCGTCGTGGCGGGGGTCGCGGGGGCCTGGTTCCTCTGGTCCGTGGTCGTGCTCCTGCTGCGCGCGCGTCGACCGCGGCCCGGGCGCAAGCTCGGCGAGATGGGGGTCTTCCACGGCTCCATCACCTACCTGACGGTCCTGTTCGCGGCGGTGGCGGCGGACCCGTTCTGGCCGGTGTGAGCACCTCGCGCGAGACCGGGCAGGCGCCTTCGGAGGTGGCGCCCGGGCTCGCGCGGGCGGTCGGGCTCTACCTCGACCACCTCGCCGTCGAGCGCGGCCTGGCGAGCAACACGCTGGCGGCCTACCGCCGCGACCTCGACAGGTACGCGCGGTTCCTGGGCACAGCCGGCCGGTCGGAGGTCGGCGAGGTCACCGAAGCCGACGTCCGGGCGTTCGTCACGTCGCTGCGCAGCGGGTCCCAGGGGGTGGCGCTGGCGGCGTCGTCGACCGCTCGGGTGGTCGCCGCCGTGCACGGGTGGCACCGCTTCTGCGCCGTCGAGGGCCTCGCCGCCGCCGACCCGTCGACAGGCGTGAAGCCCCCCGCGCAGCCCCGTCGTCTGCCACGGGCGATGAGCGTCGACGACGTCGCACGGCTGCTCGACGCCGCCGGACAGGGGGAGGGGCCGGTCCCGCTGCGCGACAGGGCGCTGCTGGAGCTCCTCTACTCCACGGGCGCCCGGATCAGCGAGGTCGTCGGCCTGGACGTCGACGACCTGGACCTCGACCCGGCGCACGCCTCGGTGCGCCTGCTCGGCAAGGGCAGCAAGGAGCGGGTCGTCCCGGTCGGCTCCTTCGCGCGCGACGCGGTGGACGCCTACCTCGTGCGCGCGCGTCCGGCGCTGGCCGGCGCCGGGCGGGGCACCCCGGCCGTGTTCCTGAACACCCGCGGCGCCCGGATGTCCCGCCAGACCGCGTGGGCGACGCTACGTCAGGCCGCCCGGCGCGCGGGGCTGCCGGGTGCCGAGGACGTCTCGCCGCACACCCTGCGGCACTCCTTCGCGACCCACCTGCTCGCGGGTGGGGCCGACGTCCGTGTGGTCCAGGAGCTGCTCGGGCACGCGTCGGTGACGACCACGCAGATCTACACCCACGTCACGCCGGACTCGCTCCGCGAGGTGTACGCCCTCGCGCACCCGCGGGCGCTGGGCTGACCGGGCTGCCAACTGACGGGACTCCCGTCCGACCACGACGGCGCGGCCGGTGTTGCGCCGGTGGCGGCGCCCGGCGCTGCGGTAGCCTCTCGGCGTGACCAGCCCGGACGACGTCGCGACGACCCTGGACCCCGCCGGGCGCCCGCTGCCGGAGTTCCCGGAGCCGGCACCGCTGACGGCCCACGGGCCCGCCAGGATCATCGCCCTGTGCAACCAGAAGGGCGGGGTCGGCAAGACGACGACCACCATCAACCTGGGCGCGGCGCTGGCGGAGTACGGCCGCCGCGTGCTGGTGGTGGACTTCGACCCGCAGGGCGCTGCCTCCGTCGGGCTGGGCGTCAACACGCACGAGCTGGACCGGACCGTCTACACGCTCCTCATGGAGCGGGGGGTCACGGTGGCCGACATCGTGCGGCACACGGCCGTGCCCGGCCTGGACGTCGTGCCGGCGAACATCGACCTGTCGGCGGCCGAGGTGCAGCTGGTCGGCGAGGTCGCCCGCGAGTCGGTGCTGGCCCGTGCGCTGCGGCCCGCCGAGGCGGAGTACGACGTCATCCTCATCGACTGCCAGCCCTCGCTCGGCCTGCTCACCGTGAACGCGCTGACGGCCGCGCACGGGGTCCTCATCCCGCTCGAGTGCGAGTTCTTCGCCTTGCGCGGCGTAGCCCTGCTCATCGAGACGGTCGAGAAGGTCCGGGACCGGCTGAACCCGCGGCTGCAGATCGACGGGATCCTCGGCACGATGCACGACCCGCGCACGCTGCACTCCAAGGAGGTGCTCGCGCGGGTGCGGGAGGCCTTCGGCGACCAGCTCCTGCACACGGTCATCGGCCGCACCGTGAAGTTCCCGGACTCGTCCGTGGCGGCGGAGCCGATCACGAGCTACGCCCCCGCCCATGCCGGCGCGACGGCGTACCGGCAGCTCGCCCGCGAGCTGGTGGCCCGCGGCGATGCCGCCTGACGCTGCGGCGCAGGCCGTCGCGGGGCCGGCCGGGCCGTTCGAGGTCCACCTCGAGAACTTCTCCGGCCCGTTCGACCTGCTCCTGTCCCTCATCTCCCGGCACCGGCTGGACATCACCGAGGTCGCTCTCGCGCGGGTGACCGACGAGTTCATCGGGGCCGTGCGCGACGCCGAGGCGAGGGCGGAGCCCTGGGACCTCGGCCGGCTCAGCGAGTTCCTCGTCGTCGCGGCGACGTTGCTGGACCTCAAGGCGTCCCGTCTCCTGCCGGCCACCGAGGACGACGCGGAGGACCTCGAGCTGCTCGAGGCACGCGACCTCCTGTTCGCCCGGCTGCTCCAGTACCGCGCGTACAAGGAGGTGGCGGCGACGATCGGGACGCGACTGGCGGAGCAGGGGCGTAGCACCCCGCGCGCCGTGGCGCTCGAGCCGCAGCTGGCGGCCCTCCTGCCCGAGCTCGTCCTGGAGATCGGTCCCGGCGAGCTGGCGGTGCTGGCGGCGCACGCCCTGCGCCCGCGGCCTGCGCCCGAGGTCGACACCAGCCACCTGTACACGCCGACCGTGAGCGTCCGTGAGCAGGCCGCCGTCGTGGCCGAGCGGCTCCGCCGTGCCGGTTCCGGGTCGTTCCGCGCGCTGGTCGCCGACGCCGGGTCGCCGACGGTGGTGGTGGCGCGCTTCCTCGCGCTGCTCGAGCTCTACCGTGAGGGGGCCGTCGCGTTCGACCAGGTCGCGCCGCTCGGCGAGCTGACGATCAGGTGGACGGGCGGTTCGGCGGACGTCACCGTGGAAGACGACTACGACGGCGGGTCGGGGCCGGGCCGCGGCTCCGGCCGGCACGCGGCGCCGGACGAGGACGCGGGCGGGACCACCGGACCGCCGACCGACGAGGGAGGGGACGCGTGAGCGCGACGGACGACGTGGACGGCGTGGACGTCGTGACGAACGGTGCAGCTCCGGCCGACGGGGCCGACGGAGGCGCTGCGGACCCGATGGCCGGTCGCCCGGCCGTGGACGAGCTGGCCTTCGACGTCACGGACCTGCCGGGCGGTGCCGAGGCGGCGCTCGAGGCCGTCCTCATGGTCGTCGACGAGCCCTTGCCGGCCGTCCAGCTGGCGACGGTGCTGGGCCTGCCGACGGCGGAGGTCGAGCGCCTGCTCGGCGAGCTCGCCGCCGAGTACCGCGGGGAGCGTGGCGGCCGTCCGCGGGGGTTCGAGCTCCGGGAGGCCGGTGGCGGGTGGCGGGTCTACTCCGCGCCCGCCCATGCCGACGTCGTCGGCCGCTTCGTGCTGGACGGTCAGGCCGCACGCCTGACGCAGGCGGCGCTGGAGACGCTCGCCGTCATCGCGTACCGGCAGCCCGTCACCCGCGGCCAGGTGTCCGCGGTGCGCGGGGTGAACGTGGAGTCCGTCGTGCGCACCCTCGCTGCGCGCGGGCTCGTCACCGAGGTCGGTACCGAGCCCTCGGGGGCGGTGCTCTACGGCACCACGCCGTACTTCCTCGAGCGGATGGGCCTGACCGGTCTCGACCAGCTCCCGCCCCTGGCGCCCTACCTGCCGGACCTGGAGGCGCTCGACGGCGTCGACGGCGGGGGGCCGGGATGAGCGCCCGCCACGTCGACGACGGCCGTCCCCCGGCCGACGTGCACGACCCCGAGGGCGTCCGGCTGCAGAAGGTGCTCGCCGGCGCCGGGCTCGGCTCGCGCCGCGCCTGCGAGGAGCTCATCGCAGCCGGCCGCGTGAGCGTGGACGGCGTGGTCGTGCGGGAGCTGGGCGTGCGCGTCGACCCGCAGCGCGCCGTCGTGCACGTCGACGGCGCGCGCGTGCAGCTCGACGCGAGCATGGTGACGCTGGCCTTCAACAAGCCCGCCGGGGTCGTGTCGACGATGAGTGACGAGCGCAACCGTCCGTCGTTGGCCTCCTACGTCGTGGACCGCCCCGAGCGGCTCTTCCACGTCGGCCGGCTCGACGCCGACACGGAGGGCCTGCTGCTCCTGACGAACGACGGCGAGCTCGCCAACCGCCTTGCGCACCCCTCCCACGGCGTGCGCAAGACCTACCTCGCCACGGTGCAGGGCCGCGTACGGCCGGGCGTGGGCGTGCGGCTGCGGGCGGGCGTCCAGCTCGACGACGGGCCCGTCGTCGTGGACTCGTTCCGGGTGGTGGACTCCGCGGCAGGGCGGAGCATGGTCGAGGTGGTCCTGCACGAGGGCCGCAACCGCATCGTCCGGCGCCTGCTGGAGGAGGTCGGTCATCCGGTCCTGCGCCTCGTCCGTACCCAGATCGGCCCGGTCCGCCTGGGGACGCTGAAGCCGGGCGCGATGCGGGAGCTGACCCGCAAGGAGCTGGGCGCGCTCATGGCCGAGGTCGGGCTGTGAGCCGGGTAGCCTTCCGCGCGGGCGTGCGCGTGCACGCGGCGTGTGCGACGACGGGGGAGGACCGGCGATGACCGTGCGGGCGATCCGCGGGGCCACCCAGCTCGACCGCGACGAGCGCGGGCACCTCTTCGAGCGCACGGCCGAGCTCGTGCAGGCGGTGCTCGACGCGAACGGCATCGACGCCGGAGCGCTCGTGTCCGTCATCTTCACGTGCACGCCGGACCTGCGCAGCGACTTCCCGGCCACGGCAGCCCGCGAGATGGGGATGGGTGACGTGCCCCTGATGTGCGCCGTGGAGATCGACGTGCCCGGCGCCCTGCCGCGCGTCGTCCGCCTGATGGCCCACGCCGAGCTGGACGTCCCGCGCGCCGCCGTGCAGCACGTCTACCTGCACGGTGCCACCGTGCTGCGCCGGGACCTCGCGCAATGAGCGGGGCTCCGGGCGCGGGCGCGCCGCCCCCGGCGGCCACCGTCGGCCCGGTCCGCGTGGTCGGCACGGGCCTGCTCGGCGCGAGCGTCGGCCTCGCCCTGCGCGGCCTTGGCGTCGACGTGGTGCTGCACGACCCGTCCCGGGTCACCGTGCTCCTCGCCCGCGACCTCGGCGCCGGGCGCCTGCCGGAGCCGGGGGACCCTGCGCCGGCGCTGGTCGTCGTCGCTGCGCCCCCGGACGTCACGGGAGACGTCGTGGCGGCGGAGCTGGCGGCCCACCCCGACGCGGTCGTCACCGACGTGGCGAGCGTCAAGGGCGCCGTGCTGGACATCCTGCGGGCGGCCGGGGCGGACCTGACGCGGTACGTCGGGTCGCACCCCATGGCCGGCTCGGAGCGGTCTGGCCCGACGGCGGCGCGCCCGGACCTCTTCGTCGGACGGCCGTGGGTGGTCGTCGGGACCGAGGCGTCGCGGCCGGAGGCGGTGCTCGCGGTGCGGAGCCTGGCGACGGACCTCGGTGCGACCCCCGTGACGTTGGACGCGCGCCGGCACGACGAGGCGGTGGCCGTCGTCTCGCACGTCCCGCAGGTGGTGTCGTCCCTGGTGGCGGCACGGCTGCGGGACGCCGACCCGGCGGCGCTGGACCTGGCAGGCCAGGGACTGCGCGACGTGACCAGGATCGCCGCGGGCGACCCGGGCCTGTGGACGGCGATCCTCGCCGCGAACGCCGGCGCCGTCCTGCCCGCGCTGCGTGCCGTGCGGGCCGAGCTGGACGACGTCGTCGGGGCGCTCGAGCAGGCAGCCGCCGGCCACGGATCACACGCCTGGCCCGACGGCGCCCTGGGCACCCTCGCGGCCACCATCGCAGCGGGCAACGCCGGCGTCGCCCGGATTCCCGGCAAGCACGGCGGGGCCCGGCGTGACTACGACGTCGTGACGGTGCTGATCCCCGACCGGCCGGGCGAGCTCGCCCGGCTGCTGACCGAGATGGGGGCGGTCGGGATCAACCTCGAGGAGCTCGGCCTCGAGCACGCACCGAGCCAGCCCGTCGGCCTGGCCTCGATCTCCGTCCTGCCGGGCCTCGGAGGAACGCTGGAGGCCGAGCTCGTCTCGCGGGGCTGGCGGGTGGCCGGATGAGGGTCGACGGGGGTGCGGCCGGCGTGCAGGCGGGGGGACCACCCGAGCGGCCGGGAGTCGTGGTGGCGGTCGACGGGCCGTCGGGCTCGGGGAAGTCCAGCGTGTGCCGCCGGGTCGCGCAGCAGCTCGGCCTGGCGTACCTGGACACCGGCGCGATGTACCGCGCCGCCACGTGGTGGTGCCGCGACCTGGGTCTGGACCTCGCGGACGGGCCGGCGGTGGCCGCGGCCGTGCGAGGCATGGACCTGAGGATGGGCATGGACCCGGCGGCGCCGACCGTGCACGTCGGTGCCACCGACGTCGCCGCCGCGATCCGCGAGCCGGCGATCTCCGGTGCGGTGAGCCATCTGTCGACCAACCTCGAGGTGCGCGCCGAGCTCGTCGACCGTCAGCGCGCGCTGATCGCGGCCGAGCGCCACGGCGGGGCGGCCGGGGGCCGGGGGGTGGTCGCGGAGGGACGCGACATCACGACGGTCGTCGCGCCGGACGCCGACGTGCGCATCCTCCTCACCGCGAGCGAGGAGGCCCGGCTCGCACGGCGTGCGCTCGAGGTGCACGGCGTGGCCGACGACGCGTCGATCGCGGCGACCAGGGCGCACGTGGTCGGGCGGGACGCGAAGGACGCGACGGTCGTCGAGTTCCGCACGGCGGCCGACGGCGTGGTGACGCTCGACTCGAGCGCGCTCACGTTCGAGCAGACGATCGAGGCGGTCCTCGCTCTCGTGTCGGGCGTGCTGGCCGGGCGGGACCGGGCATGAGCGGCACGCCGCGGGCGGCGCGGGTGCCGCGTGCGATCGGGCCCGGCTGGGGGCGCTGGCTCGGCAGGTTCTTCGCCCGCGTGGTGTGGAACACCCGCATCGTGGGCAAGGATCGCGTGCCGCGGCGAGGGCCCGTCATCGTCGCGGGCAACCACGCCGGCTGGGCGGACGGTCCGCTGATGATCGGCTGCACGCCCCGTGGGACGCACATCCTCGTCAAGGTGGAGCTCTTCCGGTCACCCATCGGGTTCCTGTTCCGGCTCTCGGGCCAGGTCCCCGTCGACAGGGCGAACGGGCGGCCGGCACTCGCCACGGCGCTCGCACTCCTGGAGCGGGGACGGGTGGTCGGGATCTTCCCCGAGGGCACGCGGGGCCGGGGTGACGGCTCGAGCGCCCGTGCGGGCGTGGCATGGCTCGCGGTGCACTCGGGTGCGCCGGTGGTGCCGATGGCGATGCTCGGCACCCGGCGCACGGGGGAAGGCCCCGGCCGGATCCCGGGTCTGCGTCGCCGCCTGCACGTGGAGTTCGGGGAGCCGGTCCTGCCGACCGGGCTCGAGGGCATGCCGAAGCGCGACGCCGTCGCCCTGGCGCAGGAACAGCTGCGGGACGCGTTGACGGCCCACGTCGCGGCCGTCGCCGCCCGGACCGGCCTGCCCGTCCCGGCCCACGGCCCCGGCCGGGACGACGTGACGCCCGCCGACGGGGCCGCTGCGTCCTCCGCCGACGGCGACGGCGGGGAGCACTCGGAGGCACCGGTTCGTCCCTGAGCCTCCCGGCACGGGAGGATGGCGTCATGACGGACGACCCCCGCGAGACCTCCGGCACGGCAGACCCCGCCGACACCGCCGAGGACGACGCCCAGTACGACGCTGACGACGGCGCAGCGCTGCACGTCCCTGCCCTCGACGTCCCGGAGACGGACGACGAGCGCACCCGGGAGCGGGCGCTGCGGGCGGGGCTGGCCGAGTACGACCTCGGGGACGAGGACCTCGCCCTCCTCGACGGGGGAGCGGGCGCGGGCGGGGGTGGTGTCGACGCCGGCCCCGTGCCCGTCGTGGCGGTGGTCGGTCGGCCGAACGTCGGCAAGTCGACCCTGGTCAACCGTGTCCTCGGCCGCCGCGAAGCGGTGGTGCTCGACACCCCGGGGGTCACCCGTGACCGGGTGACCTACCCCGCCGAATGGGCCGGGCGGTCGTTCACGCTGGTGGACACCGGCGGCTGGGAGGTCGACGTCGCGGGCCTCGACGCCCGGGTGGCCGAGCAGGCCGAGGTGGCGATCGACCTCGCGGACGTCGTCGTGCTCGTGGTGGACGCGACGGTCGGCGCGACGGCCACCGACGAACGTGTCGTCCGGCTGCTGCGCAAGGCGGGCAAGCCCGTCGTCCTCGCGGCGAACAAGGTCGACGGGCCGCAGCTGGAGGGAGACGCCGCCGCGCTGTGGAACCTCGGCCTCGGCGAGCCGCACCCGATCTCCGCGCTGCACGGACGGGGCACCGGGGACCTGCTCGACGCCGTCCTCGAGGCCCTGCCGGAGGTGTCCGCGTACGGGTCCGCGATGCCGGCGGGCGGGCCGCGCCGCGTCGCCCTCGTCGGGCGGCCGAACGTCGGCAAGTCGAGCCTGCTCAACGCGCTGGTCGGCACGCAGCGCGTGGTCGTGGACCACGTCGCGGGCACCACCCGCGACCCTGTGGACGAGCTCGTGCAGCTCGGCGACCGGGCGTGGTGGTTCGTCGACACGGCGGGGATCCGCCGGCGCGTGCACCAGACGTCCGGCGCCGACTTCTACGCCTCGCTGCGCACCCAGGCCGCGATCGAGAAGGCCGAGGTCGCCGTCGTGCTGGTGGACTCCAGCGACGTGCTCACCGAGCAGGACACCCGCGTGATCTCCCAGGTCGTCGACGCGGGGCGCGCCCTCGTCATCGCGTACAACAAGTGGGACCTCATGGACGACGACAGGCGTCGGTACCTGGAGCGCGAGATCGAGCGCGACCTCGTCCAGGTGCAGTGGGCGCCCCGGGTGAACATCGCCGCGAAGACCGGCTGGCACACGAACCGGCTGGTGAAGGCGCTGGAGACGGCCCTTGAGTCGTGGGACACGCGGGTCCCGACAGGGCGGCTGAACGCGTTCCTCGGTGAGCTGGTCGCCGCGCACCCGCACCCCGTGCGCGGGGGCCGCCAGCCCCGGATCCTCTTCGCCACCCAGGCCGACACCCGGCCGCCGCGGTTCGTCGTGTTCGCCACCGGGTTCCTCGAGGCGGGCTACCGGCGCTTCATCGAGCGTCGCCTGCGCGAGACCTTCGGCTTCGAGGGGTCCCCGATCCACATCTCCGTGCGCGTACGGGAGAAGCGCAAGCGGTGAGGAGGCTGCTGCGCCTGGGGCTGCCCAGGGATCCGGCCGCCGGCTCGCACCTCGCGGGCTTCGTCGTGGCGGCGGTGGTCACGGTGCTCCTCACGCGCGCCTTCCTCGCGGCGGCGGGGTACCCGCAGCTCGGTGGGGGCGGCCTGCACATCGCCCACGTGCTGTGGGGCGGCCTGCTGATGGCCCTGGCGTTCGTGGTGCTGCTGTCCTTCGCCGGACCGGTCGTCCGGCCCGTCGGCGCGCTGCTCGGGGGCGTGGGCTTCGGGCTGTTCGTCGACGAGGTCGGCAAGTTCGTCACCGCCGACAACGACTACTTCTACGAGCCGACGGCGGCCCTCATCTACGCGGTGGTGGTCGGCCTGGTGCTCCTCGCCGAGGTGCTGCACGGACGCCGCCCGCACGACCCGCGGGAGTACCTCGCCGGCGCGGTCGACCATGCCGTGGCGGGGGTGGCCGGGGGGTTCACGCCGGTGACGCGGGACAGGGCGCGGAGCCTGGCGGACCGCGCCGGCGGTGTGCCGGGCGCGGCGGAGGTCCGTGCCCTCCTCGACGCCGTCGTGGACGACCCCGACGAGCTGCCGAACCCGATCGCGACGGTGAGCGCCGCCGTCGTGCGCGCGTCCCAGGGCCTCGCGGCCCGGCGCTGGGTGCCGTGGGCGACGGTCGGCCTGCTCGTCGCGAGTCTCGTGGGCAGCGCCGGGACGGGCCTCGCCGCGTGGGGGGGCGGCGCGGACGTACCGGGCTGGATCGTCGTCGGGCTGCTGACGAGCGGCTTCGCCGCGGTGGGGCTCGCGGCCTGGGGCCTGTGGCTCGTCCGGCGCGACCGCCGCGCCGGCTACCTGCGGTTCCGCTGGGCGGTGCTGGTCAGCCTGCTGGTCGTGCAGGTCTTCGTGTTCCGGGTGCGCGAGTGGTCCGCGGTCACGGGACTCCTCGCCGAGCTCGTGGTGCTGGGCCTCGTCGGGGCCGAGCTCACCCGGGAGGAGCGGCAGGGTGGGCTCCGCGCGGGCGCCGACGCCCGTCGGCCGGAAGGCCTATCGGGTTCG
The DNA here is from genome assembly GCA_023460255.1 of Actinomycetes bacterium. GTDB lineage: Bacteria > Actinomycetota > Actinomycetes > Actinomycetales > Cellulomonadaceae > Actinotalea. The sequence continues at coordinate 6,310 of JAEWQZ010000141.1, read as the reverse complement.
GCTCCGGACGCACGGCTGGGGTAGCATGCTGACGGCTCGCAAGGGCCGAACGGGATGTGGCGCAGCTTGGTAGCGCACTTGACTGGGGGTCAAGGGGTCGTGGGTTCAAATCCCGCCATCCCGACAGTGATGTCGCAGGTCAGAGGCCCGCACCGCTTCGGCGGGGCGGGCCTTCGGCTTGCCACGGAACTCTGAGCGGAGCCGCGTCGGGTCGCGGTCCATATGGGACTTCGGTAGACGGTGGACATCTCGGTTCCGGTTCCTGCCTGACAGGTTGCGGACGCGGTTCCGGTAGGTGGGCGACAGTGGTTCCGGTTCCTGCCTGACACTCGTGCTCCTTCCGGGTGGTGCGGGTGTGGGCTTCGCTCGTCGTGACGAGGGGGTCGCGGGCGAGAGGGGCCGGTCGTGCTGGTGGAGCTCGGTGTGGTGGAGCAGCGGTATCAGGCGGTGGTCGCCCGGCGCAACGGGGTCGCCCGGCAGACGGTCCATGACTGGTTGCGTCGGTATGCCGGCGGCGGGCGCATCCGGCGTCGGGTCCCTCGCGGATCGTGTGGCGACTGGAGTGGGACGGGGTCGAGCCTGTGCCGTCGTGGTCGGCGGGCTATCGCGGCGCGTGCACCCTCGCCTGACCGCATGCCCCCTGTGCGTCGGCGAGACGCTCGCCGGCGCAGCCCGCCTACCAGGCGGGCAGCGCAGCGGCGCGGCTCTCAGGAGGAGAGGTGGCTCAGCCGGTCCTCGTACTCTTCGGTGCTGATTCCGCCGCGGGCATAGCGCTCCGCGAGGATCTCGGAGGCGGTGGGCGGCTCGGCGGGGCGGCCAGACGGGGTGCTGGCGCGCAGGACCAGCAGGACGATGAGCGCCATCACCAGGGTCAGGAGGATCCAGGAGACCCACATCCCGGCGCCCATGCCGAAGCCCCAGCTCATCATCGCCGTGCTCCTCTCAGCTCGTCGACGCAAGGATCGCTCCACCAAGGCGAAGGATGGGTCATGGTGCGATGAAGACCTCATGAAGGTCCGCGCGTGGAAGGTCAGAGCCCGCGAACGTCAGAGCCCGCGAACGCAGAGCGGATGAAGATGGCGCCGGGTGAAGGGCCGTGTGCGCTCCTAGGCCGGTGCGGTGAGCACCTGGTGTGCCGTTCCCTCCTCGACGACGGCGCCCTCGTCGAGGATGTCGACGCGGAGGGCGACATCGCGGGCGGACTGGACCTCATGGGTGACGACGACCATGGCCCGGCCGTCGGCGGCGCCCCGGCACTGGCGGCCCCCGTGCCGGTTCCCACCCCCGCGGGCGGCTGGTCCGTCACCGACTGCGAGGGAGTGACGGCGGCAAGATCAGGACCTGCCCGGAGGCAGGCCCCGACAGCGTGCACGACATGTCGTGGTCCGCGATGGCGTCGATGCACCGCACGCACCACCGCGACCAGGCGGGAGCCGCCGAGGGTCTGGCCGGCATGCACCGCGCGCATGACCGCGACGTCGGCCCCGGCAGCGCGATGGGCGGCCGCGGCGCCGACGACATGTTGGACGACGTCGACGGCGACGACATGATGGGCCCCGGTCACATGGGCCGGTGACGCCCACATGGGTGGGTGACGCCGCGGAGCCGGTGTCTTCATCGAACCTTGATGAGCCAGCGGGTATGACTCGCGCCTGCACCGTGGTTGCATGGGTACCCCCCAGGGGTATCGCTCCACGAGGAGGTCCTGATGGATGAGCGGCGAGTCGTACTTCGGGTAGGCGGGCAGCACTGGGCGACGTCGACGCCCGCGGTGGAACGGGCGCTGGGCCGACGTCCAGGCGTCCTCGGTGTCGAGGCGAACGCCGTGGCCCAGACCGCCACCGTCACCTTCGACGCCGACGTCACCACGATGACCGAGCTCACGGCGTGGGTCGAGGCGTGCGGGTATCACTGCTCCGGACGCTCGGTGCCTCACCACGTCTGCGACGCCATGAGCGAACCCGAGGCCGAGCCGGCGGGCCGTCCCGCTCCGCCCGGGCACCGGCACGGCGACGAGCACGCGGAGCACGAGCGCCACGGAGCGGCGCACGCGACGGGCACGCCGTCGCCCTACGAGGCCATGGGCCACGGGGGGCACCACGGCGGCGGCTCGATGGCGGACATGGTCCGCGACATGCGCAACAGGTTCCTGGTCGCCGCGCTCCTGTCCGTCCCGATCACCCTCTACTCGATGATCGGCCGCGACTTCCTCGGGTTCACCGCCGCGGCACCCCTCGGACTGCGCGACGACGTGTTCATGCTCGTCCTGTCGCTGCCCGTCGTCTTCTACTCCGCGTGGATCTTCTTCGACGGCGCCTACCGCGCCCTGCGCGCCCGGACGCTGGACATGATGGTCCTGGTCGCCGTGGCGGTCGGCACCGGTTGGCTGTACAGCGTGGGCGTGACGCTCACCGGGGGCGGCGAGGTGTTCTACGAGGCCGCGTCCGTGCTGACGACGTTCGTGCTGCTGGGCCACTGGTTCGAGATGCGCGCCCGTGGGGGCGCGAACGACGCCGTCCGGACGCTCCTGGAGCTGGCGCCGCCGCGCGCCGTCGTGCTGCGGGACGGCGTCGAGCACGAGGTGCCCACGGCAGAGGTCCTCGTCGGCGACACGCTGCTCATCCGACCGGGGGCGAAGGTGCCCGTCGATGCTGTCGTCGTCGAAGGGGAGTCCGAGGCCGACGAGTCCATGGTCACCGGCGAGAGCCTGCCGGTGGCGAAGGCCCCGGGTGACGGCCTCATCGGAGCCTCGCTCAACGTCAGCGGGACGCTGCGGGCCCGCGCGGTCAAGGTCGGTGAGGACACCGCCCTGGCGCAGATCGTCGCAATCGTCCAGGAGGCGCAGAACTCGAAGGCCCCCGGGCAGCGCCTGGCGGACCGCGCCGCGTTCTGGCTCGTCTTCGTCGCCCTCATCGGCGGCACCGGCACGTTCGCGGCCTGGTGGCTCGCCGGCGCTTCCGTCCCGACGGCCATGCTCTTCGCCATCACCGTCGTCGTCATCACCTGCCCGGACGCGCTCGGTCTGGCCACGCCGACGGCGATCATGGTCGGCACCGGGCTGGGCGCCCGCCGGGGCGTCTTGTTCAGGAACGCCACGGCGCTCGAGGCCTCCGCACGCATCGACACGGTCGTCATGGACAAGACCGGCACCCTCACCAGGGGCGCCCCCGAGGTCACGGACGTCGTCGTCGCGCCGGGCGCCGACAAGGCCGAGATCCTCGCCCTCGTCGCGGCCGTCGAGCGCGAGTCGGAACACCCGCTGGCGCGCGCCGTCGTCGCCCGCGCGGAGCGGGAGGGCGTGGCCCGGCTGCGCGCGACCGACTTCCGGGCCGTCGCCGGGCACGGCGCTGAGGCCACCGTCGACGGCCGCCGCGTCGTCGTCGGGAACCGCACGCTGATGGCCACGCTGGACGTCGACCTGGGCGACCTCGCCGCCGAGCGGGACCGCCTGGCCGGCGCCGGCCGCACGGCAGTTCTGGCCGCCGTCGACGGGCGCGCAGTCGCCGTCGTCGCGATGGCGGACGCCGCCCGTGACACCGCAGCGGCCGCCGTCGAGGCGCTGCACGCCCTGGGCGTCGAGGTTGCCATGCTCACCGGCGACAACGAGGCCACCGCCCGCCGGATCGCCGGCCAGCTCGGGATCGACACCGTCATCGCCGAGGTCCTGCCCGGCGACAAGGCCGAGAAGGTCGCCGAGCTCCAGCGGTCGGGCAAGAGGGTCGCGATGGTCGGCGACGGCGTGAACGACGCGCCTGCCCTGGCCACGGCTGACATCGGCATCGCGATCGGGGCCGGCACCGACGTGGCCATCGAGACGGCCGACGTGGTGCTCATGCGCTCCGACCCGCTCGACGTGCCGGTGGCGCTGCGGATCGGGCGGGGCACGCTCCGCAAGATGCGGCAGAACCTCGGCTGGGCGATCGGCTACAACGCGATCGCCCTACCGATCGCCGCCGGCATCTTCGAGCCGTCCTTCGGAATCTCGCTGAGCCCGGAGATCGCCGCACTGTCGATGTCGGGCTCGTCGGTGATCGTGGCGGTGAACGCGCTGCTCCTCAAGCGGCTGCGGCTGCCCGCGTCACCGGACTTGGCCCGCCCGGCGGTGCCGGCGGAGACCCTGGCCTGAGGTCTTCGTCGGATCTTCGCCGGCCATGAACGCGACGTGAGTCTTGGTCGACCTCGCTGAGGGTGATGGGCACTTCGTCGAAGGGATCCGGCGCGACGGCGTGGGGCGTGCGGCTCGAGCTGGACGCCGTCGATGACGAACCGTTCGACGCCTCCTCATCCGCTACGTCCAGGGCGAGCAGACAGCCGAGCCCGGAGCCCCCTGCAGCAGCGGGGCGGAGCGCCCGCCGGCTGAGCAGCCGGGACAGGCCGCGGTAGGCCGCCGCGGCAGCACGACGTCAGGGCCCGAGGGCCGTCCGGGCCAGGTCTTCAGCGACTCTTCATCGTTCCGGCGTCGGTTCTTGACCCCGCCGATGCACCGTTGCTGCCAGCGCCGACAACGACGCGGCGGTCGAGGTGTCGAGCGGTGAGGAGTGCGCCATGGGTCCCTGGTGTGGCCAGATGGGCGTCGGCGGGTGGGCCGGGATGGTGGCGTTCTGGCTGGTGATCGTGGCCCTGGCCATCTGGGCGATCTCGCGACTGTTCCCGGTCCAGTCCGGCGGGAGTGCCCGGGCCACGCTCGACGCGCGCCTCGCCCGGGGCGACATCGACCCGGAGACGTACCGACTCATCCGCGACGAGCTCGACGGCCTCGAGGCCGCAGGAAGGGAACCCCGATGAACGGTCACATGAAGGCCCACGGGACGCACATGCTGATCGGCGGGGCGGGCGTCGCGCTGCTGGCCATCGTGTTCGGCGTCGGTTGGCAGCAGGCCGTCACGTGGGGTCTGCTCCTGGCGTGCCTGCTGGGCATGATCGGCGTGATGTGGTCCATGGGTCGTCAGTCATCCGGCGGTCGCCAGCACGGCGGCCAGTCTGGCGATCAGGCGGCCGGCTGCCACAGGCAGGGCGCTGACGTCCCGTCCCAGCGGGTCAGCGAGCCGTTCGTTCCGGAGCGCTGACCGGCAAGGTCACGACGAAGCGGGAGCCCCGGCCCCTGCCCGGGCTCTGCGCGCGGACGCTTCCGCCGTGCGCCTCGACGATCGCCTTGGTGATCGCCAGGCCGACCCCGGAGCCGCCGCTGTGACGGTCCCGCGCCGTGTCGGCCCGGTAGAAGCGCTCGAAGAGGTGGGGGAGGTGCTCGGCTGCGATCCCCTCGCCGGTGTCCGCGACCGTCATGGCCACCCCGTCGCGCACCCGGGCCGCGGAGAGAGTCACGCGGCCGCCCGCGGGGGTGTGCCGCAGTGCGTTGTCCACGAGGTTCCCCAGCACCTGGGCGATGCGATCGGGATCGACGGCGATCGGGGGCAGCGTCGGGGCCGGTGCGTCGAGGTCGAGGTCCACCGCCGCTGCGGCGGCGCGGTCACGGCCGGCGAGATGCGCCAGACGGAGCACCTCCGCCGGCGACGTCTCGACCATGGAGAGGTGGAGCTCGCCGCTCTCGGCCTTCGTGACCGCCGCGAGATCCTCCGAGAGCCTCGTCAGACGCGTGCCCTGCGCGCGGAGGAGGGCGACGGTCTCTGGAGTCAGCTCCGTGATGCCGTCCTCGAGCCCTTCGAGGTAGGCGGTGAGTGTGGCGACAGGAGTCCGGACCTCGTGCGCGACGTCGGCGAGGAGCCTGTGCCGCAACCGCTCGCTGGACTCGAGCCGGGCTGCCATCTGGTTGAACGCGTCCACCAGCTCCTCGAACTCGTGGCCCATGTTGGGCGTGGGGACGCGCGCCTCGTAGCGGCCACCGGCGACCTGCCGCGTGGCGCTCGTCAGTGCCGCCAACGATGTGCCGATGCGCCGCGTCAGGACGAGGCTCACTGTCAGCGCGGCCACGACCGCGGTCCCGAGTGCGATCGAGAGTGCGAGTCCGCTGGCTGTCCGGAACGCGGCCTCGGCGTGTGCGACGGCCTCCTCCGCGGTTCGGGTGCCCTCGTATATGAGGTGGTCGTGGAAGATGTACGGACCCACGGCGCCCGCAACGAGCCACGCCGTCAGCGCGGCGGTGGCCAGGACCAGGGCGAGCGCGGCCAGCAGCCGACGGGCGAGCCCCCCGCCCCGCACCACGCTCACGCGCCTGTCCCGATGCGATAGCCCACCCCGCGCACCGTGCGCACGTACCGCTGCTGGTCGACCGTGTCACCGAGCTTCTGCCGCACGTGCAGCACGTGCACGTCGACGAGGTGCTCGTCCCCGACCCAGGCGCCGCCCCATACGG
>JAEWQZ010000140.1 GCA_023460255.1 Actinomycetes bacterium | reverse complement strand
CGACTGTGCCGTAGCCGACCAGGACGGCGCCGCTCCCGGCGTCCGCAGCGGCGGCCTCCTGGGACCCCCCGGCGTCGTCGGCAGCGGCGGCCGGCGGCCCGTCCGGGTCGACGTCCACGACGATGATCGGCATCCCGACCTCGACGGTCGTCCCCTGCTCGACGAGCAGCTCGACGACCACCCCGTCCCAGGGGCAGGGCAGCTCGACCAGCGACTTCGCCGTCTCGATCTCGACGATCGGCTGGTTGACGGTGACCCGGTCGCCGACGGCGACGCGCCACTCGACGATGTCGGCCTCGGTGAGGCCCTCCCCGGCGTCGGGCAGGCGGAACTGCTCGTGCTGCGGCACCGGTGCCCCCTAGAACCCGAGCGCGCGGTCGACGGCGTCGAGCACCCGGTCCACCGACGGCAGGTACTCGTGCTCCAGCCGGGCCACGGGGTACGGCGTCGCGTAGCCACCGACGCGCAGCACCGGCGCCTGGAGGTGGTAGAAGCACGCCTCGGTGATCCGGGCGGCGATCTCACCGCCCGTGCCGAACGCCACCGGCGCCTCGTGCACGACGATGCAGCGCCCAGTGCGACGCACGGACTCCGCGACCGTGTCAGTGTCCAGCGGGGAGATCGCGCGCAGGTCGACGACCTCCAGCGAGCGGCCCTCCGCAGCGGCGGCGTCGGCCGCCTTCAGGGCCGTGTGCACCGTCGGCCCGTACGCGACGACCGTGGCGTCCGTCCCCCGCCGCACCACGCGGGCCCGGTCCAGGCCGCCCGACGGCGTGGCGTACGGCCGGCCGAGGTCGACCTGCCCCTTCTCCCAGTACCGGCCCTTCGGCTCGAAGACGATCACCGGGTCGGGCGAGGCGATGGCCTCCTGAATCATCGTGAACGCGTCGGCGGGCGTCGCGGGCGAGACGATCCGCAGGCCGGCGGTGTGCGCGAACAGCACCTCGGGCGACTCGCTGTGGTGCTCCACCGCGCCGATGCCCCCGCCGTACGGGATGCGGATGACGACGGGGAGCGCGAGCGTGCCGCGCGAGCGGTAGTGCATCTTGGCGAGCTGGGTGGTGATCTGGTCGAACGCCGGGAAGACGAACCCGTCGAACTGGATCTCGCAGACGGGCCGGTAGCCCCGCATCGCGAGCCCGATCGCCGTCCCGACGATCCCGGACTCCGCCAGCGGGGTGTCGACCACGCGGTCGGTGCCGAACTCCGCAGCCAGGCCGTCGGTCACGCGGAAGACCCCGCCGAGCGCCCCGATGTCCTCGCCCATGAGCAGGACGCGCGGGTCGGCCGCGAGCGCGGCGCGCAGGCCGAGGGTGATCGCCTTGGCGAGGGTGATGGTGACCAGGCCGTCGGCCGTGCCGGCCCCGTCGGGTGCGCTCCCGGCCGCTGTCGTCGTGCCCGGCGTGCGGGTCGCGGTCATCGTCATCGCGGGCTCCCCTGTCCAGACGGCACGGCCGGCACCGACGGCACGGCCGGGCCGGCGACGGACTGCTCGTACTCCCGGCGGTCGCGGGCCACGCCCGCGTGCGGGGTGGCGTAGACGTGCTCGAACATCGTCTCCGGCGGCGGTGCGACGAGGCCGCGGACGGCGCTGCGCAGTCGCGCACCGAGGGCGTCCGCCTCCGCCTCGACGTCGGCGAGGAACCCCTCGGGCAGCTCACCGGCCGCCTCGAGGTGCGCCCGGAGCCGGTCGATCGGGTCCCGCCGCCGCCAGTGCTCCTCCTCCTCGGACGACCGGTACCGGGTCGGGTCGTCCGACGTGGTGTGGGCGCCCATCCGGTAGGTCACGGCCTCGACGAACGTGGGCCCGCCGCCGCTCCGGGCCCGCTCGAGCGCCTCGGACGCCACGGCCCAGCAGGCGATGACGTCGTTGCCGTCGACCTGGACCGTGGGGATGCCGAAGCCCTTGCCGCGGTCGGCGAGCGGAACCGGCGACTGCCGCGTGACGGGCTCGGAGATCGCCCACTGGTTGTTCTGGCAGAAGAAGACGACGGGTGCGCGGTTCACCGCGGCGAAGACCAGCGCCTCGTTGGTGTCGCCCTGCGAGGTCGCGCCGTCGCCGAAGTAGACGATGACGGCGGCGTCCCGCTCCGGGTCGCCGGTGCCGACGAGGCCGTCGCGGGCCACGCCCATCGCGTACCCGGTGGCATGCAGCGTCTGCGAGCCGATGACCAGCGTGTACAGGTGCACCCCGGTGGAGGTCGGGTCCCAGCCGCCGTGGTCGACGCCACGGAAGAGCCGCAGGACGTCCACCGGGTCGATGCCGCGCACCGCCAGCACGCCGTGCTCGCGGTAGGACGGGAAGACCATGTCCTGCCGGGCCAGCGCGTGCGCCGAGCCGACCTGCGCACCCTCCTGCCCGAGCGCCGGCGCGAAGAGCGCCAGCTCGCCCTGGCGCTGGAGCGCCGTCGCCTCGGTGTCGAAGCGCCGGGCGAGCACCATGTCGCCGTACATCGCGCGCAGCGTCCCGGCGTCGAGCGTCGCGGCCCGCGCGTCGTACCGCGGGTGGCTCACGCGGCGCCCCTCAGGGGTGAGGAGCTGGACCAGCTCGGGGCCGATGTCGGGCTCGGTCAACGGGGGTCCTTCCGGGTCCGGGTCCTGGCTACGTCAGCGTAGGCTACGCATCCGTAGGTTGCCCCCTGGGCCCAGCCGACAATCCCGCCCGCCGCACTTGTGCGATCCCTCCAAGGCACGGCGTCGCCACCGCCCCACGGGCGCGGCCACGTCCCGTGGGCGCGCCCGACCGCGGGCAGACGCGTGCCAGAACGTCAGCGCCCGAGGCGCAGTGCCACGCTCAGCGCCAGGCTCAGTGCCAGGAGAACCTCGACTGGACGGCCTGCTGCTGCGCCATCTGGGCGTAGTGCTGGGCCGTCCGCGCCGCCCGCAGGTCCCGCTGCACGGGCCACTCGGCGAACGCGAACACGAGGAACATCACGAGGTTCACCACGGGGACGAACGACACCAGGATCCACCAGCCGGACCAGCCGGCCTTGCGGATGATCATCACGTACGGGATCAGCATCAGCAGGCTGACCGCCACGGCGACGGCCACGCCCACCGAGCCTCCCAGGCCGGCGGCCCACTCGACGTCGGGGTTCATGTGCGACTCCAGTACTGCGCAGGGCGGTCGGACGACACGCCACGTCGATCATGACGCCGCCTCCGGGGCCCTGGACCGCCGGGGTCGGGTGAACTGCGCGCCGAGGCGGGTGAAGACGCCGGCCCCGACGCGCGGTCCGGGCAGGACCGGTGGCGCGCCCCCACGACACGCCACCGGTCCGTCTCAGGTCCCCCGGCCGTCGCCCGGGGTACTGCCTCAGGCGCCGACGAGGTCCGGGGCCTGGTCCGCCGGCCGGGCGACGGGCGCCCGGTCCGCGTCGCCG
>JAEWQZ010000139.1 GCA_023460255.1 Actinomycetes bacterium | reverse complement strand
GTGGTGGGCGCCCCGTCGCTCGAGGCGTTGGTCCACGAGGCGGTGCCCGCCGCCATCCGCAGCGCGCGCCCCCTCGACCTGCCCGCCGCGCGCGGCGAGGCCGAGGTCGCCGACGCGCTGCGCGCGCTCGCCGACGCCAACCGGGTGGTCACCTCGATGATCGGCCTCGGGTACCACGGCACCACCACCCCGCCGGTGATCCGGCGCAACGTCCTGGAGAACCCCGGCTGGTACACGTCGTACACGCCCTACCAGCCGGAGATCAGCCAGGGACGCCTGGAGGCGCTGCTCACCTTCCAGACGGCGGTCGCGGACCTCACGGCCCTGCCGGTCGCGGGGGCGTCGCTGCTCGACGAGTCGACGGCCGTCACCGAGGCCGTGCTGCTCATGCGCCGCGCGGTCAAGGGGCGCGACGACGGCGTCGTCGTCGTGGACGCCGACTGCCTGCCGCGCACGCTCGAGGTGGTGCGCGGGCGCGCGGCCGCCGTCGGGCTGCCGCTCGTGGTGGCGGACCTCACCGACGGTCTGCCCGACGTCGGCGACGTCGTCGGCGTCGTGCTCGCCCAGCCCGGGGCCTCAGGGGCGGTCCGCGACCTGCGGCCGCTGGTCGACGCGGCCCACGAGCGCGGGGCGCTGGTCACCGTGACCGCCGACCCCCTCTCGCTCACGCTCCTGACGCCGCCCGGCGAGATCGGCGCGGACGTCGCCGTCGGCTCGGCGCAGCGGTTCGGCGTGCCCATGTTCTACGGCGGACCGCACGCCGCGTTCATCGCCGTGCGGTCCGGGCTCGAGCGCACCCTGCCGGGCCGCCTGGTCGGTGTGTCCCACGACGCCGACGGCGCCACCGCCTTCCGGCTCGCGCTCCAGACCCGCGAGCAGCACATCCGGCGGGAGAAGGCGACGAGCAACATCTGCACGGCGCAGGCGCTGCTCGCCGTGGTCGCGGCGGCGTACGCGGCCTACCACGGCCCCGAGGGCCTGCGGGAGATCGCCGAGCGCGTGCACGCCCGCGCCGTCGCCGTCGCCGACGGGGTGCGCGGCCTGGGGCTCGACCTCGTGCACGACGTGTTCTTCGACACCGTCCTCGCCCGCGTCCCCGGCCGCGCGGACGACGTCGTGGCGGCGGCGCTGGCCCGGGGCATCAACCTGCGCCGGGCCGACGCCGACCACGTCGGCATCACCACCGACGAGACCACCACGCCCGCCCACATCGCGTCAGTGCTCGCCGCCTTCGCCGAAGCGCTGGGTGAGGTGCCTGCGGAGGCGGCGACGGCGGGCGGGACCCCCGTCGCGGACCCGACCGAACGAGCCATCCCCACGGGGCTCCGCCGCATGTCCGAGTACCTGACGCACGACACCTTCCACCGGTACCGGTCCGAGACGGCGATGATGCGCTGGCTGCGGCGGCTCGCCGACAAGGACCTCGCGCTCGACCGCACGATGATCCCGCTGGGCTCGTGCACGATGAAGCTCAACGCGGCCGTCGAGATGGAGCCGATCTCGTGGCCCGGGTTCGCCGACCTGCACCCGCTCGCGCCCGCCGAGCAGGCCGCCGGCTACGCCGAGCTCATCGCCGACCTCGAGGCGTGGCTCGCGGAGATTACCGGGTACGCGGCGGTGTCCGTGCAGCCCAACGCCGGCAGCCAGGGTGAGCTCGCCGGTCTGCTCGCGATCCGCGGCTACCACGCGAGCCGCGGCGACGAGGGCCGGCGGGTCTGCCTCATCCCCGCGTCGGCGCACGGGACCAACGCGGCGTCGGCGGTGCTCGCGGGCATGCGCGTCGTCGTGGTACACACCGCGGAGGACGGCACGATCGACCCCGAGCACCTGGGGACGTTGCTCGCCGAGCACGGGCCGCAGGTCGCCGCGATCATGCTCACGTACCCCTCGACGCACGGTGTGTACGAGGCGCACGTGCGCGACGTCTGCCGCGCGGTGCACGACGCCGGCGGGCAGGTCTACATCGACGGCGCGAACCTCAACGCGCTGGTCGGGCTGGCGCGGCCGGCCGAGCTCGGCGGCGACGTCTCGCACCTCAACCTGCACAAGACGTTCTGCATCCCGCACGGCGGCGGGGGGCCCGGCGTCGGGCCGGTGGCCGTCGCGGAGCACCTGGCGCCGTTCCTGCCCGGCCGGGGGAGCGCGCCCGTCGCGCAGGCTCCGTACGGATCCGCGGGCATCCTGCCCATCTCCTGGGCGTACGTTGCCCTCATGGGGGCCGACGGGCTGACCGCCGCGACCGTGCACGCCGTGCTCGCCGCGAACTACGTCGCCGCGCGCCTGGCCGAGCACTTCCCGGTGCTCTACACGGGCCCCGGCGGCCGCGTCGCCCACGAGTGCATCCTCGACCTGCGCCCGCTCACCGCCGCCACCGGGGTGACCGCCGAGGACGTCGCCAAGCGGCTCATCGACTACGGGTTCCACGCGCCGACGCTGTCGTTCCCCGTCGCCGGCACGCTCATGGTCGAGCCGACCGAGAGCGAGGACCTCGCCGAGCTCGACAGGTTCTGCGACGCGATGGTGGCGATCCGCGGGGAGATCCAGCGGGTCGCCGACGGCGAGTGGCCGCTCGAGCGATCCCCCCTGCGCCGGGCGCCGCACACGGCCGCCCGCGTGTCCGCCGATGCCTGGGACGAGCCCTACTCCCGCGAGCTCGCCGCCTACCCTGTGCCGAGCCTGCGCCACGACAAGTACTGGCCGCCGGTGGCCCGCATCGACAACGCCGCCGGGGACAGGACCCTGGTCTGCGCCTGCCCACCCATCGAGGAGTACGCATGAGCGAGAGCGAGCAGGTGTCCCGGCGCGAGCTGCGCGAGCGCGACGCGGACGCCGCCGACGGGCCGGCCGAGGGGACGGGCGACGGCGGGGCGTCGGGCGCGCGGCGGAGCCCGCTGCACGCGACGCACGTCGCCCTGGGTGCCACGCTCGTCGAGTACGCGGGCTGGCTGATGCCGCTGCGGTACACGTCCGACCTCGCGGAGCACCACGCCGTGCGCCAGGCCGCCGGGATCTTCGACCTGTCGCACATGGGGGAGATCTGGCTGAGCGGGCCGCGCGCCGGGGACGCGCTGGACCGGGCGCTCGTCGGGCACCTGTCGGTGCTCGACGTCGGCCGGGCGCGCTACACGATGATCTGCGCCGAGGACGGCGGGGTCATCGACGACCTCGTCGTGTACCGGCCGGGGCCGGAGGAGTTCCTCGTCGTCGCGAACGCCGCGAACGCGCCCGTCGTGCTCGCCGAGCTGCGCGAGCGCTGCACCGGTGAGGGCGTGAGCGTCGTCGACGGGTCGACGGCCACCGCCCTCATCGCGGTGCAGGGCCCCGCGTCCGAGGAGATCGTGGTCGCCGCCGTCGACGACGCGGACGGCGCCTCCGCCGTCCAGGAGCTGGCGTACTACGCGGCGACGTCGGCCACCGTGGCGGGCGTCGCGGCGATGGTCGCCCGCACCGGGTACACCGGCGAGGACGGCTTCGAGCTGTTCGTCGCGGCCGAGTCCGCCGATCACGTGTGGGCGACGCTCACCGCCGCCGGTGAGCGGCACGGGCTGGTGCCCGCCGGCCTGGCCGCGCGCGACAGCCTGCGGCTGGAGGCCGGGATGCCGCTCTACGGCCAGGAGCTCGACCGGACCACCACCCCGCACGACGCGCGCCTCGGCCGGGTGGTGCGGCTGGACAAGACCGACGACGACGGCGAGCCGGTGCCCTTCGTGGGCCGCGCCGCGCTCGAGGCGCGGGCGGCGTCCCAGCCGTCCCGCCTGCTCGTCGGGCTCCAGGGCCTCGGCCGGCGCGCCGCGCGGCACGGGTACCCGGTGCTGTGGGGCGACGCGGTCGTCGGGCACGTGACGTCCGGGGCGCCGTCGCCGACGCTGGGGTACCCGATCGCCATGGCCTACGTGACGCCGGAGGTGTCAGCCCCCGGGACCGACCTGACCGTCGACGTGCGCGGACGCGGTGAGCCGGTGCGCGTCGTCGGACTGCCGTTCTACCGCCACAGCTGAGAGAGGGAGAACCGTGAGCACCATCCCGGAGCACCTGCGCTACACCGCCGAGCACGAGTGGATGACCACCGACGACCCGGCGACCGTCGGGATCACCGCGGTGGCTGCCGAGGCGCTGGGCGACATCGTCTTCCTCGAGCTGCCGGCCGTCGGGACCGCGGTCGTCGCGGGGGGGGTGTGCGGGGAGGTCGAGTCGACCAAGTCGGTGTCGGAGCTGTACTCGCCGGTGACCGGGACGGTCGTCGAGGTGAACGAGGGCGCGATGTCCGACCCGGCGGTCGTCAACTCCGACCCGTACGGCGACGGCTGGCTGTTCAAGGTGTCCGTCGAGTCCGTGGGCGATGTCATGACGCCCGAGGAGTACGCGGCGCACGCCGCCGGCTGACCGCCCGGCTCTCGTCGTCGGGCATCCCGCTGCTGTCGGGCACCCACCGCCGCGCACCCGCCGTCGGGCACCCACCGCCGCTCACCCCGCCGTCGGGCACCCACCGCTGTCGGGCACCCACCGCCGCTCTTGTGACTGGTGTGGCGGATGGGGAGCGTGTGACGCCCCATGCGTCACTCGGTTCACTCCCGTCCCAAGTTCGGCGGTCGGTGCGCGGGTGGCGGGGGTCGGTGCGCGCCGGTGAGAGTGCCGGGGGCGGCCCGTGTGACGGTTCGGACGACCGTCCACGACGACGCGGACAGGCGCGGGTGCCGACATGGGTGCCGACGCGCTGCTCCGAACGGGTGATCCTGTCACCCGAAGGTGTGAATCCGCTCCCACGCCGATGACCTGCGATAACGCTCACGCCGCGCGCCTCTAGCCTCTCGGGTGAGGCGTCGCAACACGAACGGCTCAGAAAGTCGGGTGAAAACCGCGTCATCGCGGGTGAAGTCGGTGCTCTCACTGGGTGTACGGCTCAGCGAGGTGCCCTCAGCACCGGACACCTGGAGGTCATCATGATGGAACTGCGCGAGGTCCCGACCCAGAGGACGTCACTGACGCGGCGTGAGCGGGTCATCCTGTCCAACCTGGACGAGGACGTGACGCTGGAGCAGATCGCCACCCGCCTCTTCGTCACGCGGAACACCGTGAAGTCCCAGGTCCGCTCCGTGTACAAGAAGCTCGGGGTGAACACCCGCGCCGAGGCAGTGGCCTGCGCGCGCGCCATCGGTCTTCGCTGAGCCGTCTGCGCCGGCGGTGACGCCGGCGACAGGACCGGCACGACGCCGTCCCCCCCTCGGCGGGTGCAGCCGGTCCGACCCTCGGGCCCGGGTAGTGTCGGAGCACACATCGTGCTCCGGCCCTCCCGGGCCCTGGTCATGTACGCGGGAGAGTGATTGGAACCACCGCTCGGACCGCTTGAGGACGAGCACTGGGCGCCCGACCACATCGTGCTCGCCCGGCGCGTGCTGACGTATGCCGGACGGCTGTTCGTGGAGCGCGAGGCCGACGGCAGCGTCCTGCTGCACTCGCCGCTGGAGGACATGGCGGCCGTCGAGCAGCGCTACCCCGCCTGGGCCCTGGGCCCCTTCGGCCGCATCGAGCCCGAGTTCGCCCTCCCGGACCGGCCCGGCGTGTACGCGCTGGTGTCCGAGGGCGTCGTGCACTACGTGGGCGCCACGGCGAGCCTGGAACGCCAGTTCGGCCAGCGGCACGGGCTCGGGCACGTCTCCCGACGGGACTGCACCCACCGGCGGGGGGAGGAGGTGTGCCGGCTGAACCGGCTCATCACCGCCGACGCCGTGGGCGGGCGCACCGTCGACCTCTACGTCATCGCGCTGGAGCCCCGCCGCTGGTACGGCGCGCGTCGCGGGGAGGCACCGACGGCGGTTGCGGCTGAGATCGTGGCGGCGTCCCGGGGCGACTGGCACCTGCCGGAGTGACGCGTCGGTCCGCCCGTCCGGCACGGCCCGACCCTCGCGATCGATGGTCCCCGTCTGGGAGGGTGACCCCGTGACCGACGCGCCGATCCTGGTCGTGGCGGCCGCGCTCGTCGACGACCTCGACGCCCCGCGGTCGCTGCTGGCCGCGCGTCGGCGCGCGCCGCAGACGCTGGCCGGCCGGTGGGAGTTCCCCGGCGGCAAGGTCGACGCCGGTGAGTCCCCGGTGGAGGCGCTGCGCAGGGAGCTGCGCGAGGAGCTCGGCGTGCGCGTGAGGCTGGGAGCCGAGCTGCGCGGTCCCGACGACGGCGCCTGGCGGCTGTCCTCGCGGTACGTCATGCGCCTGTGGCTCGCGGCGGTGGCCGAGGGTCCGGCGCCCGAACCGCTCGTCGAGCACGACGCCCTGCGCTGGCTGGAGCCGGGCGAGTGGCTGTCGGTGCCCTGGCTCGACGCCGACGTGCGGATCGTGGCGGCACTGGCCGACGCCGTCGGTGTCGGTGTCGGTGTCGGTGTCGGTGACGCGATGGACGAGGCGGACGCGGCGGGCTGAGCCGGCGAGAGGTCGGGCCCGGTCAGCCCCGGCCAGCCCCGGGTCGGCGCGCGCGCACCACCGGGCACGAGGCGAGGTGGTCGTCCACGAGCCCGCACGCCTGCATCGAGGCGTACGCCGTGGTCGGCCCGATGAACCGGAAGCCGACCGACTTCAGCTCCCTGGCCAGCGCGACGGCCTCCGGCGTCGTCGTGGGCACGTCGGCGTAGGTGCGCGGCCGGACGGCCTGGGCCCGGCCTGCCGGCGCGTGCGACCAGACGAGGTCGGTGAGGGTGCGGTCCGCCGCCCACAGGCCGAGGACCGCGCGGCCGTTCGCGATCGTCGCCTCGATCTTGGCCCGGTTCCTGATGATCCCGGGGTCGGTGAGCAGGCGCGCGACGTCGTCGTCGGTCAGGCGCGCCACCTCCACGGGCTCGAAGCCGGCGAACGCGGCCCGGAACGCCGGGCGCTTGCGCAGCACCGTCAGCCAGGACAGTCCCGACTGGAACGCCTCCAGGCAGAACCGCTCCAGCAGGGCTGCCTCGCCGCGCACGGGCACGCCCCACTCGGTGTCGTGGTACTCCGCGTAAAGGGGGTCGCCCTCGCCGAAGCAGCGGCTGGGAGCGGGCGGGCCGTCGAGGTCGGTCATGATCGCGACGGTAGCGGCACGGCCCGACGCGCGGACCGCGCCATCCACAGGCCCCGCTCAGCTCAAGCGCGCGAGGAGGGCGTCGACGGGTCGGCCCGGCGGGCGGCTCAGCCCGCGACGCGGCGGACGGTGATCTCGGGCGGCTCGTCGCCCGTCACGCGGGTCTCCCAGCCGGGCGTCGGCTCGGTCGGCAGCAGCACCAGGCCGCGGTGGACCGCCTTGAGCGTGCGCATGTCGGGCGGGGCCGCCTTGCCGCCGACGAGGGCGCGCAGGGCCGCGGAGTCGGCCGTCCTGTCCGTCACGGGGGCAAATGTACGGAACTGCCCGCCCGGACGGTGGGACCGCCCGCATCGTGGCGTGGCGTGCTGACCAGGACTTCGACCGGGTGAAGATCATCTCCAGGGACTTTGGTCCCAACCTGAAATCGATATCGACGGCCGTCTTCCCCGGTAAGGGCGACGGACCCCCGCCGCCGACGGGTGAAGGGGCGTGACATGGACACGCAACGGTTCCGGACCGGCGCGGGACGCGCGCTGGTGGCGACGGGTGCGGCCGTCGCGCTGATCTCCTTCGGCCTGAGCGGACCGGCACAGGCCGGGGTCACCGGGGACGAGGTCGTCGGCTACGAGGCGTCCTCGCTCCAGACGGCGGTCCTCGTCGGCGACACCGCCTCGGGCTACGTGCGGCTGTGCAGCACGGTGGACACGTGCGCCGCGGACGAGGTCACCTACGCGGTGACCGCCGGGGCACTCGCGCCGGGGGTCTCGCTCAACGCCGACGGCACCATCAGCGGCACCTACACCACCGCCGGTACCTACACCGTCACGATCACCGCGACGATGACGGTGAGCGGCGTCGAGATCGACCTGGAGGACCTCGAGGGCGCCTGGGTCGGCGAGGGCTACGTCTCGCAGGGCACGTTGGCCGGCCCGGCCACGTTCCCCTGGACGGTCGTGGTCTCGGAGCAGCCGGCGGACGAGGGGTATGCGGACGTGTATCTGTCGCACACCCTGCCCGCCACGGGCACAGTGGGCGAGCCCCTCAGCGGCGACGTGACCATGTGGGGCCAGCCGGTCGAGGGCCCTGCGGAGGAGATCACCGACGCGGCGTTCGCCGTGCTGGCCGGGCCCCTGCCCGGCGGGCTGTCCCTGAACCCGAGCACGGGTGCGGTGACGGGCACGCCCACCGGATCCGGGACGTTCGCCGTCGTCATCGAGGGCAGCGCGTCGTTCGGCTCCGGCGGCGGGTTCGCGTCGACGACCTGGGACGTCACGATCGCCGAGCCGCCCACCGACGGCGAGATCACCGTGAGCCTGCCGCGCGGCGTCGTCGGTGCCCCCTACTCGGGGACCGTGGTCGGCACCTGCGCCGAGCCGACCCTGGCGGACAGCCTCGCGCTCACCGAGGACCCGCCCGCCGACCTCGAGGACCTGTACGGGCAGACGGGCCTGCCGGCCGGGCTGGTGCTCGACGGCACGACAGGCGAGGTGACCGGCACCCCCACGGCCGCCGGGACCTTCCCCGTCGGGTTCACGTTCCTCTGCCCGGACGGGACGGTGTCGGCGACCGCCGACCTGCTCGTCACCCTGCCGGCCATCGCGCCGTCGCCGGTGAGCGTCGCGCAGGGCGGCACCGTCGCCCTCACAGGCACCGGGTTCGTCGGCGAGGACACCCTGACCCTGTTCCTCAACTCCGAGCGGGTCGGCGTGGGGCAGGTCGACACCGACGCCACCGGCGCGTTCCTCGCCCAGATCGTCCTGCCGGCGTCGGCGCCCGTGGGTGCCCACCAGCTGGAGGCGGTCAGCGAGATCACCGGCTCGGTGTTCACCGACCTGACCATCGTCGCCACGGGCGGCAGCAGCGGGGGCGGGGCCGGTGGCACCAGCAGCGGCGGTGGCGGCGGTGCCGCGACGACGACGGCGGCACCCGCGGCGACGACAGCCGCGGCGCCGACCGACCTGGCCACGACGGGCGCGGAGACCTGGCTCGCCGGTCTCGCCGCGGGCCTGGTCCTCATGGGTGCGGGTCTGGTGCTCGAGGGTCGTCGCCTGCGGCCCTGGAGGATCGCCGCCTGACCGGTCCCCCCTGGGCACAGGCCGCTCCCCGTCCCGGGGGGCGGCCTGCGCCGTGCGGCGCGGCGGGCGTCAGCGCAGCAGTGCGCGGATCCGCTTGGCGCTGACCGGCACGGGAGTCCCCAGGTGCTGGGCGAACAGCGACACCCGGAGCTCCTCCAGAAGCCAGCGGGCCTGCGTCAGGCGTGCGTCGCGGTCGGCGTCGGGCGCGGCCGTGCGGGCGGCGGCGACGGCGTCGTCGTACGCCTGCGCGACGTCGGCCACCTGCCAGGCCAGCGCCTCGTCCCGGGCGAGGTTCTCCACGGCCTTGGCGAGCCGGTGGCGAGCGGCCCGCAGGTAGCGCACGAGGTGGGGGAGGCGGGCCGCGCCGGCCTGTGCCACGAACCCGTCGTGGACCAGACCGGCCAGCTGCTCGCGGACGTCGTGCACCGTCGCGAGGAGGGCCAGGCTCGTGGTGCCGCGCAGGTCGGCGTCGAGCTCGCGCGCGGCGGTGAGCACCCGGGCGGCGTCACGAGCCACCGCGTACGTGGCGTCCTCGAGCGCATCGCGCAGGTGGGTGCGGAGCGTGGCGTAGGCGTCGGCGTCGCGCACCGTGGCGAGGTCCACCCTGGCCGAGACGGCGTCGATCGCGGCGCGCTGGAGGTCGGCGACGAGGGCGTCGGTCGTCGGGTACGGGCTCGTGGCGAGCGTGAGGGACTCGGCGCTGCTCCAGCGGGTGGTGATCCGCCCGGTGGCCAGGCCGACCTCGTGCAGCAGCAGCTCCCGCACGCCGACGGGGTGCGCCGCCGCCTGCTCGGCCTGCGTCGCCAGCACCCGCAGCGCGACGGGTCGGACGGCGGGTCTCCCGGCCGCCTTCCCGGCCGCAGCCCCGGTGACGAGCGCCGGCCAGGCCCGCACGGGCATCCCGGCGGCGGTCGTCTCGATGACCTCGGGGATCCGCCCGTCGGGCAGATCGTCCGGCCACGCGGTGAGTCCGGCGCGCTCGAGCGCCGGCAGCCCCGACGTCCCCCCAGCCCCTCCCGAGCGAGTGGTGACGTCGCCAGCGGAGGTGACGCCCGGGCGGCGCCCGCCAGGGCTCGGCCCGGGCATCGCCGACGAAGGAGGCGCGGGCGGGGTGGGCGCCGCCTGGGCGTCACCGGACCCAGCCGAGGGAGACACCGGTCCCTCCGTCGCCTCCCGCATCGCCGACCGCACGGCCGACCGCACGGCCGACCGCACGGCGTCCTCGGCGCGCGAGGCGAGCCGGCGCTGCAGGAGGACCAGGTCGTCCGCCTCGTCCACAACCGCCACGGACCTGCCGCGCTGCTCGACCGCCCGGAACCGCATCCTCAGGTGTGGCGGAAGACGAGAGGCGTCCCAGGCGTCGTCGGGCACCTCGACCCCGCGCACCGCCCGCGCCGCACGGGAGAGCACGGTCGCGAACGACGGCGCCATGTCGCCGGCTCGGACGGCGTCCTCCCAGGCCGGCTCGTTCGCGGCCACCCACGCGACGAGCTCCCGGGCGGCGTCGGGCGCGGGGACGAGCGGCACCCGAAGGGCCTTCGGCAGCGACCGGATCAGCGCGACGACGAGCTCGGTCTGGAGGCCGGGGACCAGCCGGTCGAACCCCTCCGGGCGCACGCGCGGCAGCACCGACAGCGGGATGTCCACCAGGACGCCGTCGTGATCGGCGCCGGGGTCGTACTGGTAGCTCAGCGGCAGCTCGAGGTCGCCCTGCGGCCAGACGGCCGGGAACGCACGGTCGTCGACGGCGGCGTCGCCGACGAGCATCTCGAGGGAGAAGTCGAGCAGGTCCGGCGCGGTGCGGCGCGCCGTCTTCCACCACGTGTCGAAGTGCCGGGCCGAGACGACCTCCGGGGGCAGGCGGTCGTCGTAGAAGTCGAAGAGCGCGTCCTCGTCGGCGACGATGCCGCGGCGCCGCGCGCGGTGCTCGAGCCGCTCCGCCTCCTCCAGCAGCTCCCGGTTGCGGGCGAAGAACGCGTGGTGCGTCGTCCACTCGCCCTGCACGAGCGCGTGCCTGATGAAGAGCTCGCGCGCGTGCTCGGGGTCGACGCGGCTGAACAGCACCCGCCGGCCCGCCACGATCGGCAGGCCGTGCAGCAGCACGCGCTCGGTCGCGACGGCTGCGCCCTGCTTCGCGGACCACGTCGGCTCGGAGTACGTGCGCTTGACGAGGTGTCCCGCGAGCTCCTCGGCCCACTCGGGCTGGACCCGGGCGACGTCGCGGGCCCACAGGCGGGACGTCTCGACCAGCTCGCCCGCCATGACCCAGGCGGGCGGCTTCCTCGCGAGCGCGGACCCGGGGAAGATCGCGAACCGTGCCCCGCGGGCGCCCAGGTACTCGTTGCGTGCCTGCGGGCGGCGTCCGGGACGGGCGTCGCGGCCCTCCCGGCCGGCCTGCCCCCCGCGCGCGCCGACGCGGACCTCCGTGGCCTCCTGCATCCCGAGGTGGGAGAGCAGTCCGGCGAGGATCGCCTGGTGGATGCGGTCGGCGTCCCACGCGTGCCGCAGCGGCTCCACGTCCCCGGCGTCGGTCCCGGCGTCGGTCCCGCCGCCGTCCCCCCCGCCGTCCCCCGTGCCGACGCGGGCAGGCGGGCGGACCGTGATGCCCAACGGCCGGGCCATCTCCCGCAGCTGCGCGACGACGTCCTGCCACTCCCGCACCCGCAGGAAGTTGATGAACTCGGCGCGGCAGAGGCGGCGGAACGCGCTGCCCGAGAGCTCGCGCTGCTGCCGGCGCAGGTAGGTCCAGAGGTTGAGGTAGGAGAGGAAGTCGGACGTCGGGTCCGCGAAGCGGGCGTGCGCGGCGTCGGCCACCTCGCGCAGGTCGGCGGGACGCTCGCGCGGGTCCTGGATCGACAGGGCCGCGGCGATGATCATCACCTCGCGCGCGCAGTCCCGGCGGCCGGCCTCCACGATCATGCGCGCCAGGCGCGGGTCGATGGGCAGCTGGGCGAGCGCCCGCCCGACGTCGGTCAGCCGGGTCGCGCCGCGAGCCGTCGGCTCGAGAGCGTGCAGCTCGGTGAGGAGCTGGACGCCGTCGCGCACGGCCCGCACGTCAGGCGGGTCGACGAAGGGAAACCGGGTGACGTCGTCGGGCGTGGCCGCCACGCCCACGGCGACCATCTGGAGGATCACCGAGGCGAGGGACGTGCGCAGGATCTCCGGCTCGGTGAACTCCGGGCGGGACTCGAGGTCGGCGCGCGAGTAGAGGCGGATCGCGATGCCGTCCGCGACCCGGCCGCACCGGCCGGAGCGCTGGTTCGCGGACGCCTGGCTGATCCGCTCGATGGGCAGACGCTGGACCTTGGTGGCCTTGGACCAGCGCGAGATGCGGGCGGTGCCGGGGTCGACGACGTAGCGGACGCCCGGGACGGTCAAGGACGTCTCGGCGACGTTCGTGGCCAGGACGACGCGGCGCAGCGTGTGCCGCTCGAAGACGCGGTGCTGCTCGGCCGACGACAGGCGCGCGTACAGCGGCAGGATCTCGACGGCGCCCGGGGTGCGCGGGTCGGTGGCGCGGGGGCCGAGGTGGGTGCGCAGGGCGTCCTCGGCGTCGCGGATCTCGCGCTCGCCGGACAGGAACACGAGGATGTCGCCCGGTCCCTCGAGGGTGAGCTCGTCGACCGCGTCGCAGATGGCGGTCATGAGGTCCCCCTCCTCGTGCGGAGAGCTACGCCCTTGTGCGGAGAGTCGCGGGCGTTGTGCGGACGCCGATCGGTCTTGTGTGGAGTGTTGTGCGGCGACACGCCCGGCG
>JAEWQZ010000138.1 GCA_023460255.1 Actinomycetes bacterium | reverse complement strand
CCTCGCGGCACGCGGCGTCGGCCACGGCAACCTCGATCTCGTACTGCTGCATCGCCGCGAGCTCGTCGGCGAAGCGCTCCTTCATCTCCGCCCAGGGCATGACGATCGACAGGTTCGAGCCGTTGGCGCGGTCGTTGACGAGGGCGGCGGCGTCCGGCACCGCGGACAGGCCCGGGTAGCCCGCCTCGGCCATGCACTCCGCCCACGCCGGGTGCGTCGCGACCACGCGCGGCTCCTCGTCGACCCACCAGATCTCCTCGCGGATCGCATCCTCGAGCGCGCGGTACTCCGACGGGATCTGCCAGTGGGGAAGGACGTCGTCGAACGCGTTGGAGCGGCAGCCGGCCTCCTCGGGGCTTCGCGCCTCCGGGTCACCGTCCGGCCCGACATCGGCACCGTGCATGGCGAGCCAGTACTGCTCCTGGGCATCCGCGGACAGGCCGTACGCGTAGTCCTCGTTGAAGTCCGCGGCCGGGTCGTCCCCGGGCATCTGCGAGAAGCGCGACGGCGGGACGTCGGGGCCGTAGGCCTCCGTCGTCTCGCCGTAGCCGAACTCGGCCGCGTACGCGGGGGTCAGCTCGGGAATCGTGTACTGCGGCGGGGCCTTCGTCGGCCGGTACTCGAACCCCGCCTCCGCCATGCAGGCGGCGATGTACTCCTCGACCGCGTCGTGCTGGGCGACGTAGGTCTCGGCGTCGACGCTCTCGTAGATCTCGTCGAGGTAGGCGTCCAGGACCCCTGTGGGCTCCGGGGACCGCTCCGCCTCGCCACCGCCGCACGCAGTGGCGACGAGGACGACCACCACCGCGAGGGCCGCGAGGGTGGAGCTCCGGTGGCGGTGGCGCGCGAGGTCAGCCGGGGATCTGCTCACACCGATGCCGACGCGCGGGGCCCGGCCCGGGTTGCATCGGGCCGGGCCCCGCGGGCGGATGGGTCACGAGGAGGTCGTCGCCGCCGGGATACCGTCGAGCCAGCGGGTCGGCACCTGCACGTAGGCCGGGTACCCCAGCCCGGCCCAGGCGTCGAGGGACAGATAGGTCTTGGCCCCGCGGGTGACGCGGAAGATGTTCCCGGCGTCGTCGCGCAGGTACACGGTGCCCGCGGGCACCGTGGCGGTGATCCGCGCGGTGAATCCGGTGGGGACCGAGACGTATCCCGGGTAGCCGAGCGCCGCCCACTCGGGGTAGGCCAGCGCAAACTTCGCGCCGCCGACCACCTGGTAGATCGTCTGCGTGGTGTCGCGCAGGAACCACGTGCCCTTCGGTGCGACGGCGGTGGCGCGGTCGATGAACCCCTGCGGCACGTTCACGTAGGCCGGCGTCCCGAGCGCCTGGTACTCCACCATCGTCAACCCGTACTTCGCCCCGCTCAGGACCTGGAAGATCGAGCCGTTGACCGGGTTGCGCAGGAAGATCGGCCCCGGCGGGACGGTCCCGCTCACGCGGTCGATGAACCCCTGCGGCACGTTCACGTAGGCCGGCGTCCCGAGTGCCTGGTACTCCACCATCGACAAGCCGTACTTCGCTCCATCGACGACCTGGTAGATCGAACCCGTCGACGGGTTGCGCAGGAACGTGTTCGTGCGCGGCATGCTCCCGTAGCCGGCGATCGCGCTCGCGGGCAGGCTCGTGTACGGCGGCGTGCCGATCCCCACGTACTCGGGCCAGGACATCGCGTACTTCGCACCGCCCGCGAGCACCCAGATGGTGCCCTCGGGCGTGCGCACGATGCCGTTCGCGGGGATCGTCGGCGGGGGCGGCGGAGATGGCGTGGCGGGGTTCGTGTTGCGGACGTAGTAGTCGATCCGCACCGAGGTTCCGTCGTACTTCGAGTTCCCGGGCGCGTGGCGCATCAGGCTCCCGACGTCCCACTTCGAGAGGAACACGCGCCGGGTCTCCGCCGTCAACGGGAACGCCACGACGCCGGAGTGCACGGGCGTCCCGGCGGACGACATCCAGACGGCACGGGCACCGTTCGGCACCGCGGCCGGGATCGCGGCGGACGGTGCCGCCGACGTGACGCGGACGTAGCTGCCGTCCGTCCAGAACGCGCTCGGATCGTCCATGAAGTAGGTGTTGCCGGTGCTCTGCAGGTACCAGGCGTAGGAGTGGCAGTTGTACTGGTCGGTGGGCCCGGCTATCCGGTCGGCGCCCCGGTTGATGTACTGCCGCTCCTGGTCGCGGAGCAGCTGCTTGTACAGGGGGTCGAGCGTGTTGTCCGGGTTCACGCGCACGGGGACCTGGGTGCCGCGGGGCGTGGGGACGGTCGTGCTCGTCACGGCCGGCACCGCGCGGCCCGTCGGGGCCGTGGCCACCTGCGGGGCGGCCACCGCGGGCAGACCGACCAGCACGGCCACCACGCTCCCGGCGATCGCCGCTGCCATCCTCCGCCGACTGCCCATGACCCCGCCCTTCGCCGTCCGGCCGTCGGGCACCGAGTCGGTCCCGACGTCGGGCGCGACGGTATCGGTGCCGGTTCCCCGGCCTCAGGCGTTTCGTGCCAGGGCGACGATGACCACCCGAACGGCCCAGTCCGCCGGCTCGCTCAGGCCTGCACGGGCCCCCAGGCGCGCAGGTCGGCCGCACGGGCGCGCGCGGCCTCGAGCTGCTCCGCCACCCGCACCGGCGCGGTGCCCCCGACGGCGTCGCGCGAGGCGATCGAGCCCTCGACGGTGAGCACGTCGCGGACCTCCGGCGCGAGGTGCGGCGAGATCGCGGCGAGGTCGGCGTCCGACAGGTCCCAGAGCTCGATCCCGCGCTCCTCGCAGGCGCGCACGCACGCGCCAGCCACCTCGTGCGCCTCGCGGAACGGGACCCCGCGCCGGACCAGCCAGTCCGCGACGTCGGTGGCCAACGAGAAGCCCTGCGGTGCGAGCTCGGCCATCCGGTCGGTGTCGAAGGTCAGGGTCGCGACCATGCCGGCCACCGCCGGCAGCAGTACCGCGAGGGTGTCGACCTGGTCGAACACCGGCTCCTTGTCCTCCTGGAGGTCGCGCGCGTAGGCGAGCGGCAGGCCCTTGAGGGTCGCCAGCAGCCCCGTGAGGTCGCCGATGAGCCGGCCGGCCTTGCCCCGCGCGAGCTCGGCCACGTCGGGGTTCTTCTTCTGCGGCATGATGCTCGACCCGGTCGAGTACGCGTCGTCGAGCCGGACGAAGCCGAACTCCTTCGTCGCCCACACGATGACGTCCTCCGCCAGCCGCGACAGGTCCACGCCGACCATCGCCGCGACGAAGGCGAACTCTGCCACCACGTCCCGGGCCGAGGTCCCGTCGATCGAGTTCTCCACCGGCCCCTCGAAGCCGAGCTCCGCGGCCACCGCGGCCGGGTCCAGTCCCAGCGACGACCCGGCGAGCGCGCCCGATCCGTACGGCGAGCGCGCCGCACGCCGGTCCCAGTCCACCCAGCGCTCGACGTCGCGCAGCAGCGGCCAGGCGTGCGCGAGCAGGTGGTGGGCGAGCAGCACCGGCTGCGCGTGCTGCATGTGCGTGCGTCCCGGCATCGGGGCGCCCGGGTTGGCCGCCGCCTGGTCGACGAGCGCGTCGACGACGTCGAGCACTCCCCCGGCCAGCGCCCGCGCCTCCGCGCGCAGGTACATCCGGATCAGCGTCGCGATCTGGTCGTTGCGGGAGCGGCCGGCGCGGAGCTTGCCACCGAGCGTGGGCCCCGCCCGGGCGATGAGTCCCCGCTCGAGCGCCGCGTGCACGTCCTCGTCGTCCTCGTCCGGCCCGAAGGCCCCGGAGGCGACGTCCGCGTCGAGCTCGTCGATCGCGACCAGCATCGCCGCGAGCTCGCCGTCGTCGAGCAGGCCGGCGCCGTGGAGCACCCGGGCGTGCGCGCGGGACCCGGTGAGGTCGGCCTGGGCCAGCCGCCAGTCGAAGTGCGTGCTCCTGCTCAGGGCGGACAGCGCCTCGGCCGGCCCGGTGCTGAACCGGCCGCCCCACAACGCCCCCGACGTCGTGCCGCCTGCGCTCCCCATCGTCAGTCCGTCCCGGCTTCCATCGCGGCGCTCTCCAGCGCCAGCTCCTCGTCGCCGGCCACCTGCGGGTTCTCCGAGATGACCTCCGCACCGCCGGCGGGCAGGGCCCCGAACAGCGTGCCGTGCTCGACCAGCACCTGTCCCTGGTCGACCGGCTGCTGCGCGTACAGCTCGAGCTTGGCCCGCGAGTCCGCGATGTCGAGGTTGCGCATCGTCAGCTGGCCGATCCGGTCGCTCGGCCCGAACGCCGCCGACTCCGTGCGCTCCATGGACAGCTTCTCCGGGTG
>JAEWQZ010000137.1 GCA_023460255.1 Actinomycetes bacterium | reverse complement strand
CGGCGGCCCTGCGACGGGTCGCGACCGATGCGCACGGCACCGGCGACGAGGCCCTCGACGACGCAGGCCCCGCCGCCGGTGACGGTGAGGGCCGCGCCCGCGGCGACGCGAGGGCGCACAGCGCGGCATGATGGGGCGCGAGCCGACAGCCGACCGGAGGGCCACCGCCATGATCACCGCGATCGTCCACATCGACACCGACCCCGGTCGCATCCCCGAGATCGCCGCCGAGGTCGCCGAGGTGGCCGGGGTCTCGGAGGTCTACTCCGTCACCGGCGAGGTGGACCTCATCGCGATGGTCCGGGTCCGCGAGCACGAGCAGCTCGCCGACGTCATCGCCGATCGCATCAGCAAGGTCGCCGGGGTGCTCCGCACGCAGACCTACATCGCCTTCCGCTCGTACTCCGCGCACGACCTGGACGCCGCGTTCGCGCTGGGGCTCGAGGACTGAGGGCTCGAGGACGTCCGGGCGCGGGGAGCGCCCACCCCCGGTCACGCGTGCTGCGACGCGGCGACCCACCGCTCGAGCACGTCCGCGGCGCGGCCGTCGTCGACGGCGGCCGCCGCCTGCTCGAGGCCGGCACGCACACCCTCGACGAGCGACCCGGAGCCGGTCCCCGTCGCGGCGGCGAGCACGGCCAGCCCGGCCGCCGCGTTGAGCAGGACCGTCTGCCGCACCGCCCCCGGCGCGCCGCCGAGCACCTCGTGGACCACCTGGGCGTTCCGGGCGGCGTCACCGCCACGCAGGTCGTCGACGGTGACCGGCGCGAGCCCGAGATCCGCCACGGGGTCGAGCTCCAGCTCGGACACGGCACCACCACGCACCCACCACAGGCGCGCCGGGCCGGTGGCCGCGAGCTCGTCGAGCCCCTCGTGGCCGCAGAACACCAGCGCCTCCCGGCCGCGCGCCGCGAGCACCCCGGCCATGAGTGCGGCCAGCCGCGGGTCCGGGACGCCGATCGCGGACGCGACGGGCTGCGCGGGGTTGGTCAGGGGGCCGAGGACATTGAAGGCCGTCGGGACGGCGAGCCCCTTGCGGACGGGCCCGGCGTGCCGCATCGCCGGGTGGAAGACCGGCGCGGGGCAGAACGTGAGGCCGACCTGCGTCGCGATCTCGGCCACCCGCTCCGGCGTGTTGTCGGTGCGCGCCCCGAGGGCCTCCAGCACGTCGACGTTCCCGCTGGCCGAGGACACGGCCCGGCCGCCGTGCTTCACGACGCGCGCCCCGGCCCCCGCGGCGACGAACGCGGCCATGGTCGAGATGTTCACCGTGTGGTGCATGTCGCCGCCGGTCCCGACGATGTCCAGCGTCGGGCCGGGCACCGAGATCCGGTGCGCGTGCGCCAGCATCTCGTCGACCAGGCCACTGACCTCGGGGACGGTCTCGCCCTTGGCGCGCAGCGCGACGAGGAAGCCGGCGAGCTGGATCGGGCTCGCCTCCCCCTGCATGACCTGCCGCATCGCCCAGCGCGTCTCCTCCGCGCCGAGATCACCGCGCGCGAGCAGGGTCAGCAGCAGACCGGGCCACGTGGGCACCGGTCCGGCCACCGGTCCGGCCCCCTCCGGCGCCGAGGTCACCGTGGCCCCTCGGCCGTCACCCGGAGCAGGCCGGCCACCGTCTCCTGGAGCTCGAGCGGGTCGAGGGGTTGGGCGAGCACGGCGTCGGCCTCCGACCACGAGGCGAGCCACAGGTCGTCGCGCCGTGCCACGAGCACGAGCACCGGCGGGCACCGGAAGACCTCGTCCTTGAGCTGGCGGCACAGGCCCAGACCGCCCGACTTGCCGGCCTCGCCGTCGAGCACGAGCAGGTCGAACCGCTCCGACTCGACGCGGGAGACCACTGCCGCATGCGTCGCCGTCTCGACCCAGTCGATCCGGGGCAGGTCCCTCGCCGCCCGCGTGCCGACGCCCAGCAGCACCGCCTCGCGGGTCGCCGGGTGGTCGCTGTACACCAGGATCCGGCACACGGGTTCCTCGGACCGGCCCTCGGCCACGTCCCACTCGTCGCGCATCTCGCCCTCGCTCGTCGTCCAGCTGTGCCGTCGTCGGGCGGGGCCGCGCCGGCCCGCCCGTGCTCTGCGCATCTTCGCACGGCAGCGGGCGGCGTCGCCGGGGAGCCCGGCCGGACGAACGTGTCCGCCTGGGGCGAACTCGGCGCGCCGCCGGCTAGGTCGAAAGTCCCAACGTCAGCCATAATGGCGGGCGTGTCGACAACC
Organism: Actinomycetes bacterium; assembly: GCA_023460255.1. Lineage (GTDB taxonomy): Bacteria > Actinomycetota > Actinomycetes > Actinomycetales > Cellulomonadaceae > Actinotalea. The sequence continues at coordinate 8,582 of JAEWQZ010000137.1, read as the reverse complement.
ACGGCGGTCGCCGCCCGCCCCCACCTGAGCGTCAACCGCCCGAACCCCGTCTCGGTCGGCACGATCGTGTGGCTCGCCAGCGAGCTGATGTTCTTCGCCGGCCTCTTCGCGATGTACTTCACCACGCGTGCGGCACTGCCGGAGATGTGGGCCGAGCAGACCCCGAAGCTGAACCTGACGTTCGCCGCCGTGAACACCACGATCCTCGTGCTCAGCTCGATCACCTGCCAGATGGGCGTGTGGGCGGCCGAGCGCTTCCAGCCACGGCGCGCCGGCACGCTCCTCCAGGTGAACCGCTGGGGCATGCAGGAGTGGATGACCCTGACGTACCTCATGGGTGCGGCGTTCATCGGCGGGCAGGTCTTCGAGTACGCCGAGCTCATCGAGCACGGCATCGCGATCAACTCCCACCCGTACGGGTCGGTGTTCTACCTGGCGACGGGCTTCCACGGCCTGCACGTCGTGGGCGGCCTCATCGCGTTCCTCATGCTCCTCGGACGCTCCTTCGCGGCCCGCAGGTTCGGGCACCACGAGGCGACCACCGCCATCGTCGTCTCCTACTACTGGCACTTCGTCGACGTCGTCTGGATCGCCCTGTTCGGCGCGATCTACCTGATCCGGTGACCGCGGTCATCAGAGAGCCGAGGGACTGCGCGTGAAGGCCATCGCTGAACGCCGGCACCACCGGATGGCCCCCGTGGTGCTGCTCCTGCTCGCCCTGGTGGTGACGGGGGCCGTCTACGCACTCCTCGGCCCCGCGCCGGCACGGGCGGACACGACGAGCCCCGACGACGTCGCCGCGGGCGAGGCCCTGTTCCGTGCGAACTGCGCCACCTGCCACGGGCCGGCGGCCGAGGGCCGTGACGCGGCGCCGAGCCTCATCGGCGTGGGCGCCGCGGCCGTGGACTTCCAGGTGAGCACGGGCCGGATGCCGATGCAGATGAGCGGCCCCCAGGCCGCCGCGAAGCCGCCGGTGTTCGACGCCGACCAGATCGCCCAGCTCGCCGCCTACGTGGCCTCCCTCGGCCCGGGACCGGCCGTGCCCACCGACGATCAGGTCGACCCCGCGCTGGGTGACCCGGCCAAGGGCATGGCCCTGTTCCGCACGAACTGCGCCATGTGCCACGGCGCGATCGGGCGCGGTGGTGCGCTGACCGAGGGCAAGTACGCACCGTCGCTGCTCGGCAGCACGCCCACGCAGATCTACGAGGCGATGCTCACCGGCCCGCAGTCGATGCCCGTCTTCAACGACGCCAACCTCACCCCCGAGGACAAGCGCGACGTCATCGCGTTCCTCGAGGAGCAGAAGGCCGGCTCCCCGGGCGGCACCGACCTCGGCGCCGTCGGCCCCGTGTCGGAGGGCCTGTGGGTGTGGGTCGTCGGCATGGGCGTCCTCATCGGCGCCGCCGTCTGGATCGGAGCGAGGTCCGCATGAGCGGGGACATCACCCGGCAGCCCGGATCCGACGTGGTCGCGCGCGACCACGTCGGGCCTGCGCTTCCCGAGCGGTTCGAGAACCCCGGCCTGCCGCCGCACCGGCCGCGGATGAGCGACGAGGACCCGGCCGCGGCCCGCCGCGCCGCCCGGCAGGTCACCGTCCTCTTCGGCATCTCCGTGCTCGGCACGATCGGCTTCGTCGTCGCGTACGCCCTCGCTCCGGCCGACGGCAGTGTCGCGAGCCTGCGCACGTCCAACTTCCTGCTCGGCGGCGCGCTCTTCCTCGCGCTCTTCGGCATCGGCGCGGCAGCGGTCCACTGGGCCAAGTCGCTGATGTCCGACCGGGACGTCGTCGAGGAACGCCACCCGCAGAAGAGCAGCCCGGAGGTCCGCGAGGGCGCCATCGCCGCACTCAAGGACGGCGCCGAGGACGCGAACATCGCCCGCCGTGGCGTGCTCAAGGGCGCCATGGTGTCGGCGCTCGCGTTGTTCCCGCTCACCATCGCCGTGCCGCTGGTCGGCGAGGTCGGGGGCAGCTGGAACGTCGGCGCGTTCCGGCACACCATGTGGAAGCGCGGCGTCCGGCTCACGAGGGACCCCGCCGGCACACCCATCAAGGCGTCCGACGTCACGATCGGCTCCGCCTTCCACGTCATCCCGGACGGGCTGCGGGACTCTGAGCACTGGATCGAGGAGAAGGCGAAGGCCGTCGTCCTCATGGTCCGGATGGACCCCCGCGACCTGAAGTCGGAGCAGGGCGAGGGCTGGTCCTACGAGGGCATCGTCGCCTACTCCAAGATCTGCACCCACGTCGGCTGCCCGGTCGCGCTGTACGAGCAGCAGACCCACCACCTCCTGTGCCCGTGCCACCAGTCGACGTTCGACGTCGCCGACAGCGCCCGGGTCGTCTTCGGGCCCGCGAGCCGGCCGCTCCCCCAGCTGCCCATCACGGTCGACGACGAGGGCTACCTGGTCGCCCAGAGCGACTTCCACGAGCCCATCGGGCCCAGCTACTGGGAGCGTCTGAAGTGAGCCGACTGAACCGTGCCGCGGCCGGGACCGCCGACTACCTCGACCAGCGCACCGGCGTCGGGCTCGCCGTGAAGAGCTTCGCCCGCAAGGTCTTCCCCGACCACTGGTCCTTCCTGCTGGGTGAGATCGCCCTCTACTCGTTCGTCGTCCTGCTCATCACCGGTGTCTTCCTCACGCTCTTCTTCGTGCCGAGCATGGGGCTGACCACCTACGAGGGCCCGTTCGCGCCCATGGACGGCGTGGAGATGTCCGAGGCGTTCGCCTCGGTGCTGGACATCTCGTTCGAGGTGACCGGTGGCCTGCTCATGCGGCAGATCCACCACTGGGCGGCCCTGCTCTTCATGGCGGCGATCGTCACGCACATGATGCGGGTGTTCTTCACCGGCGCGTTCCGCAAGCCCCGCGAGATCAACTGGCTCGTCGGCTTCGTCCTCATGATCCTCGGCCTCGCGGCGGGCTTCTCCGGCTACTCCCTGCCGGACGACGTCCTGTCCGGCAACGGCCTGCGCATCGCCGACGGCGTGGCCAAGTCGATCCCCGTCGTGGGCAGCTACCTGTCGTACTTCCTCTTCGGGGGCGAGTTCCCCGGGACGGACATCATCCCGAGGCTCTACGCGGTCCACATCCTCCTGGTGCCCGGCCTGATCCTGGCGCTGGTGGGCCTGCACCTGTTCCTCGTGGTCCTGCACAAGCACACCCACTACGGGCTCCCCGGTCGCACCGAGCGGACCGCCGTGGGCTACCCGCTCTTCCCCGTGTACGTGGCCAAGGCGGGCGGCTTCTTCTTCATCGTCTTCGGCGTGCTGGCGCTCATGGGCGCGACCATGACGATCAACCCCGTGTGGAACTACGGGCCCTACGACCCGTCCCCGGTGTCCGCCGGTGCGCAGCCCGACTGGTACATGCTCTTCCTCGAGGGGGCACTGCGCCTCATGCCCGGCCAGGGCACGGAGTGGGTGATCGGCGGCTTCACGATCTCCTGGAACGTGCTGATCCCGGGCGCGATCATCCCCGGCCTGCTCTTCACGCTGCTGGCGCTGTACCCGTTCATCGAGGCGTGGGTGACCGGCGACCGCCGCGAGCACCACATCGCCGAGCGGCCGCGCAACAACCCGTTCCGCACGGCCTTCGGCGTCTCGCTGCTGACGGCCTTCGCCGTGCTGATCTTCGCCGGCTCGAACGACATCCTGGCGACGCACTTCGGCATGTCGATCAACGACATCACGTGGGCGTTCCGCGTGCTCATCCTCGTGGCGCCGCCCGTGGCCTTCTGGGCCACCAAGCGGATCTGCCTGGGCCTGCAGCGCAAGGACCGCGAGCTGGTCCTGCACGGCCACGAGACCGGCCGGATCGTGCGGTTCGCCTCCGGCGAGTACATCGAGGTGCACCGCCCGCTCGACGAGTACGAGCGATGGGTCCGCGTCGCGCACGAGCCGAAGCGGCCGGTGGAGCTGCTGCCCGCCTACGACGAGCGCGGCGTACGGCGCAAGGGATACCGCAAGGACGCCGTGCGGGCACGGCTCTCGCGGGTGTTCTTCGAGGACCGGGTCGAACCTGTCACGCCGGCCGAGCTCGTCGCGGCCCAGGCCCACGGGGGGCACGACGCCGACGCCGAGGCCCCCGAGCCCGCTGAGCTCGGCGCGGGCGCCCACGGCGAGGCCCTGCCGGTCGCGACCGCCGCGTCCCTGCCTGCCGGCACGCACGGGCACGAGGCGGACACGCGTCGGCAGTGATCGACGCGCGGTCGTCGTGATCATGGGCCAGAGTGGGGGAATGCGTCCGCGGGTGGCGAGGTTCACGCGAAGGACGGACGAACGCATGCGAACCGGAGGAGCACATGGCTGAGTACACCCTGCCCGACCTGCCCTACGACTACGGGGCCCTCGAGCCGCACATCTCCGGCCGCATCATGGAGCTGCACCACGACAAGCACCACGCGGCGTACGTGACGGGCGCGAACCAGACGCTGGAGAAGCTGGCCGACGCTCGCGACAAGGGCGACTTCGGCTCCGTGATGGGGCTGGAGAAGACCCTCGCGTTCAACCTCGGTGGACACGTCAACCACTCGGCCTTCTGGCGCAACCTCTCCCCCGAGGCCGCCGACCGCCCCGAGGGCGACCTCGCCGCCGCGATCGACGAGTACTTCGGCTCGTTCGAGGCCTTCGCCGCGCAGTTCGCGGCCGTCGCGACGAGCATCCAGGGCTCGGGCTGGGCGATCCTCGCCTGGGACTCCGTCGGCCAGAAGCTCATCACGTTCCAGCTCTACGACCAGCAGGGCAACATCCCGCTGGGGGTCGTGCCGATCGTCCTCCTCGACATGTGGGAGCACGCCTTCTACCTCGACTACGTCAACGTCAAGGCGGACTATGTCACCGCCTGGTGGAACGTCGTCAACTGGGCGGATGCGGCAGAGCGCTTCGCGCGTGCCCGCACCCAGGCCGCCGGGCTCATCGTCCCCGGCCTCTGAGGCACCACGCGAAGGCCCGGCCCCCCCGTGGGGGCCGGGCCTTCCGTGTACCGGTGCGATCGCGTGCCGTCACCCGCCGGGCCGGCAGGTCAGTGGGCGTGCTGCCCGCGGGAGAACTCGAACACCCAGCCGACGAGCGCGAGCATCCCCAGCACGACGCCGACGCCCACGAGCCACCAGCCCACGGCCAGGCCGAGGAACACGACGGCGGCCGACGCACCGCAGGCGAGCGGCCACCAGCTGCCGGGGCTGAAGACGCCCTGTTCGCCGGCGCCCTGCTCGATCTCGCCGAACGGGTCGTCCTCCGGCCGGGGGTCGATGCGCCGCGCCACGAGGCCGAGGTACAGGCCGATCATCCCGACGAGCCCGCCCGTCAGCAGCAGGGCCACGACGCCGACGGGCTCCCAGCCGCTCCACCACCCGTAGGCGACCGCCACGATCAGGAAGAACGGGACCAGGAAGCCGAAGAGCCGCGCCTCGAGCCTCATCGTTCCTCCTCCTCGTCGGCGGGCCGTGGTCGGTCGTCCACGACGGTGCTCGACGACTGCTCGGGCCGTGCATCGCCCGTCGCGAGCCGCTCACGCGCCGTGGAGACCTGACCCCGCCGGTCGGCCTCCCAGTCCAGCGGGGAGTCCGCCTCCGGCTCCACGTGGTCCATCGCGGCGACCTCGGGGTGGTGCAGGTCGAACGCGGGGCGCTCCGACCGGATCCGCGGCAGCGAGACGAAGTTGTGCCGCGGCGGCGGGCACGACGTGGCCCACTCGAGCGAGTTCCCGTAGCCCCACGGGTCGTCGACCGTGACCAGTGGCCCGCGCGCGCTGCGGTAGACGTTCCACAGGAACGGCAGCGTCGAGGCGGCGAGCAGCACCGAGCCGACGGTGGAGACCTGGTTCATCCACTCGAAGCCGTCCTCGGGCGCGTACACGGGGTAGCGCCGGGGCATCCCCATCACGCCGAGCCAGTGCTGGATGAGGAACGTGGCGTGGAAGCCGAAGAACAGCGTCCAGAAGTGGATCTTGCCGAGGCGCTCGTCGAGCATCCGGCCGGTGAACTTGGGCCACCAGAAGTAGAAGCCCGCGAACATCGCGAACACGACGGTGCCGAACACCACGTAGTGGAAGTGCGCGACCACGAAGTACGTGTCGGTGACGTGGAAGTCCAGCGGCGGGGAGGCGAGGATCACGCCGGTCAGGCCGCCGAAGAGGAACGTGACGAGGAAGCCGATCGCCCAGAGCATGGGCGTCTCGAAGGTGATCTTCCCGCGCCACATCGTGCCGATCCAGTTGAAGAACTTCACGCCCGTCGGCACGGCGATGGCCATCGTCATGAGCGCGAAGAACGGCAGCAGCACCGCCCCGGTCGCGTACATGTGGTGGGCCCACACCGTGACGGACAGCGCCGCGATGGCGATCGTGGCGTAGACGAGGCCCTTGTAGCCGAACACCGGCTTGCGGCTGAACACCGGGATGACCTCGGTGATGATGCCGAAGAAGGGCAGCGCGATGATGTAGACCTCGGGGTGCCCGAAGAACCAGAACAGGTGCTGCCACAGCACCGCGCCGCCGTGCTCCGGGTCGAACACGTGCGAGCCCAGGCGCCGGTCCGAGCCGAGGGCGAAGAGCGCCGACGCCAGCGGCGGGAAGGCCATCAGCACGAGCAGGCTCGTGACGAGGGTGTTCCAGGTGAAGATCGGCATCCGGAACATGGTCATGCCCGGCGCGCGCATGGTGATGATCGTCGTGATGAAGTTGACGGCGCCGAGGATCGTGCCGAAGCCGGTCAGCGTCAGGCCGAAGACCCACAGGTCACCGCCGACACCCGGCGAGTACGTCGTCGTCGACAGCGGCGCGTAGCCGAACCAGCCGAACGAGGCGGCCCCCTGCGGGGTGAGGAAGCCGCCGGCGGCGATCAGCCCGCCGAACAGGTACAGCCAGTACGACAGCGCGTTGAGCCGCGGAAACGCCACGTCGGGGGCGCCGATTTGGAGCGGCATGATGATGTTCGCGAAGCCCGCGAACAGCGGCGTCGCGAACAGCAGCAGCATGATCGTGCCGTGCATGGTGAACAGCTGGTTGTACTGCTCGAGGCTCTGCACGACGCCGAGCTCGGGCGAGAAGAGCTCGGCCCGGATGACCAGCGCCATGATCCCCGCCAGGCCGAACCACACGAACGACGTGATCAGGTACATGTACCCGATCGTCTTGTGGTCGGTGGTGGTCACCCAGCGGATGACGGCCCGCCCCAGGCTGCGCCGAGGTGCGTGGCCGAGGGCCTGCGCCGGGGCGGGGGTGGGCTGGGCGTACGCCGTCATCAGGACTCCCCGCTCGGGATCGTGTTGTCGTCACCGCTGTAGAGCTCGCGGTCGAGCTCCGGCCCGAGGCGGCCGGTCTGCCCGGCCTCGCGCAGCTCGTCGATGTGGGCGTCGTACTCCTCGCGGGAGACCACGCGGACGTTGAAGAGCATCCCGGAGTGGTACTCGCCGCAGAACTCGGCGCACTTGCCGGCGTAGGTCCCCTCGCGGGTGGGCACCACCTGGAACGTGTTCGTCTGACCGGGGAACATGTCGAGCTTGTACAGGAACGCGGGCACCCAGAACGAGTGGATGACGTCGCGGGACTCGAGGCGGAACTCGACGCGCTCGTCCACCGGCAGGTACAGGGTCGGCAGCTCCTCCTCGGCACCGGGTGCGGCGGGGTTCTCGGAGTGCACGCCCGAGTCCCACACCTCCTCGTCGAGGTAGTTGAAGTCCCAGCTCCACTGCTTGCCGTAGACCTCGACGACCACGTCGGGCTCGGCGGACACGTCGGTGATGGCCTCGATGTCCCGCGCCGTATAGATGAACATCACCCCGATCATGAGGATCGGCAGCACGATGTACATGACCTCGAGCGGCACGTGGTAGCGCAGCTGCACGGGCAGGACGTCGTCGTCCTTGCGCTTGCGGTAGACGGTGACGGCCCACAGGACGAGGCCCCACACGATGAGCCCGACGACGAGCGCGGCGATCCACGAGCCGGTCCACAGGCTCGTGATGCGCTCGGTCATGTTGGTGACCTCGCCGTCGGAGTAGCCGGGCAGGAAGCCTCGGCTGACCTGCTCGCTCGAGCAGCCGGACAGGACGACGGCGCCGGCGGCCGGCGCCACCGCGAGCCTCGCCCGGGAACGGCGTCGGCGGGGGTCGGTGTCCACGCTGACCTCACAATCGGCACGTAGGTCGGGCTCGTCGATCCGGTCCGTGGGTCCCTGACGCGGCCTACGCGCCCGGGACCAAGGTCCTGGCCGGGTCAGCGTACCGCGCGCGGGCACGGGTGTCCGCTCATGATCTTTCTCCGGCCACAACGCGTCGCGACCCGGTTCTATGCCGGTCTCTGGCAGTGGTCCGCCGACCGGTCCGCACAAGCCGCGGCGCTAGCGTGAGGGGGTGCGGACCTACCTCGACGCCGGCGGCCGGGCACCGGTCCGACCGGTCGCCCGCGAGGCGTACCTCGCCGCCCTCGACGAGGGCTGGGCCGACCCCCGGCGCCTGCACGCCGAGGGGCGTCGTGCCCGCCTGCTGCTGGACGCCGCACGCGAGGCTCTGGCCGACGCGCTCGGCGCGCGCCCGCAGGAGGTCCACCTCACCCCCGGCCACACGGCGAGCCTGCAC
>JAEWQZ010000136.1 GCA_023460255.1 Actinomycetes bacterium | reverse complement strand
TGTTCCGCGGCGCCGTGTGGAACTTCGAGGCGGACAGCTTCGCCCAGGCGATCCGGCCGCTGACGAACTCGCTCAACCTCGCCACGCCGCTGATCGGCGCGGGCCTCGGCGTCGCCCTCGCGTTCCGGGCGGGCCTGTTCAACATCGGTGGCCAGGGGCAGATGCTCGTCGCCGCCTCCGCGGCCGGCTGGGTCGGCTTCGGCGTCGACCTGCCGTTCCCGATCCACCTGCTCGTGGCGATGGCCGCGGGCATCGCCGCCGGCGCACTGTGGGCCGGCATCGCGGGCCTGCTCAAGGCGACGACCGGCGCGCACGAGGTCATCACGACCATCATGCTCAACTGGATCGCGTTCTACCTGCTCAGCTACCTGCTGGCGACCCCGGGTCTGCTCCAGGCGCCCGGGTCGGCCAACCCCAAGACGCCGCCGATGGGCGAGGGCGCCATCATGCCCGACCTGTTCGGGGTGCGGTACAACACGCACTGGGGGCTGATCTTCGCCCTGATCGCCGTCGCGTTCGTGTGGTGGCTGCTGAACAGGTCGCGCCTGGGCTTCGCGTACCGCGCCGTCGGTGAGAACCCGGCCGCGGCGCGCGTGGCCGGCATCGACGTCCGGCGCACCACCGTCTCCGTCATGCTCGTCGCGGGCGGCCTGGTCGGCCTGGCCGGCACGACCCAGGTGCTCGGCACCGTGACCACGGGCTTCAGCTCGGACATCGACGCGGGCATCGGCTTCGACGCGATCACCGTCGCGCTGCTGGGCCGGTCGTCGCCGATCGGCGTGCTGTTCGCGGCGATCCTCTTCGGTGCGTTCAAGGCCGGCGGTTCGGTCATGCAGGCGGCGGAGAACGTGCCGATCGAGATTGTGCTCGTCGTGCAGTCCCTCATCGTCCTGTTCATCGCGGCCCCGCCGCTGGTGCGGGCCGTGTTCCGGCTGCCCCAGCCGGACCGGCGGCCCCGCAGGCCGCGCCGAGAGCGCGCTGACCGGAAGGCGGTGACGGCATGACCACCGCCGTCGCGAACCCCTCGTCCGAATCGGTCTCGGGCGCCCTGCGCCACGTCGTCGTCGTCAGCAGGAAGGGCGCCATCGCCTTCACGGCGGTGACGGCGCTGATGGGCCTCCTGCTGCTGCTCCAGCCGCGCGAGGGCGACGTGCAGTACCGCCTCGGCGCGGCGTCCGACGCCGTGCGGCTGCCCGACGTCGCCCTGCCCGGCATGACGACGGCGTGGATCTGCCTGGCGGTCGCCGCCGCCGCGACGGTGGGCGCGTGGCTCATGGTGCGGGCGCACCGCCGCGTGCCGGTCTGGCTCTCGCTCGTGTACGCCACCGTCGTGCTGGTGGCGTTCCTGTCCTGGGCGGGGGCCGGCAGCGCGCAGGACTTCCCGGTCTCCCGGCTCGTCGGCGGGGCCGTCCTGCTCTCCGTGCCGATCCTCTTCGGGGCCCTCGGCGGGGTCATCGGCGAGCGGGCCGGCGTGGTGAACATCGCGATCGAGGCGCAGCTGCTCCTCGGCGCGTTCGCCGCGGCCATCACCGGCTCGCTCACCGACAGCCCGGTCGCGGGCCTGCTCGCCGCCGTCCTCGCGGGGACCACCGTCGCGCTCGTCCTCGGGGTGTTCACCATCACCTACAAGGTCGACCAGGTGATCGTCGGCGTCGTGCTGAACGTGCTGGTCATCGGCCTGACGAGCTTCTTCTACTCCGAGGTGCTGGTGCCGAACGGCGAGCGCCTCAACCAGACGAGCCGGTTCTCGCCGGTGTCGATCCCGCTGCTGTCGGACATCCCGATCATCGGGCCGGCCCTGTTCCGGCAGTCCGTGCTCGTCTACCTCGCCTACATCACGGTGCCGGTGGTCTGGTTCGCGCTGTACCGGACGCGCTGGGGCCTGCGGCTGCGCGCCGTCGGCGAGCACCCGAAGGCGGCGGACACCGTCGGCATCAAGGTCGAGCGGACGCGGTACCGCGCGGTTCTCATCGCGGGCGGCGTCGTCGGCCTGGGCGGCGCGTTCTACACGGTCGTGTCGGTCTCGTCCTTCGGCAAGGAGATGACGGCGGGGGCGGGCTTCATCGCCCTGGCCGCGGTGATCTTCGGCAAGTGGGACCCGCTGCGAGCCGCGCTGGCCGCGCTGCTGTTCGGCTTCGCGTCGAACCTCGAGGACATGCTGAGCATCGTCGGGGCGCCGGTGCCGAGCCAGTTCATGCTCATGCTGCCGTACATCGTCACGCTGTTCGCCGTGGCCGGCCTGGTGGGCAGGTCCCGCGCGCCGGCCGCCGACGGCCAGCCGTACGTCAAGGAGTGACCGGGAGCGAGGGGGCCGTCGTGGTCGAGGTGGACTGGGGAGCGCTGCGGTCCGCCGCGCAGGAGGTCATGACGCGCGCGTACGTCCCGTACTCCCGCTTCCCCGTGGGGGCGGCGGCGCTGGTCGACGACGGCCGCGTCGTCGTGGGCTGCAACGTGGAGAACGCGTCCTACGGCGTGACGCTGTGCGCGGAGTGCGGGCTGGTCAGCGCGCTCGCCGCGTCCGGCGGCGGTCGCCTCGTCGCGTTCAGCTGCGTGGACGGGCACGGGAACGTCCTGATGCCCTGTGGGCGATGCCGCCAGCTGCTCTTCGAGCACGGTGGGCCCGACCTGCTGCTGGAGACGGTCAGCGGCATCCGGAGCCTGCGGGAGGTGCTGCCGGACGCCTTCGGACCCGTGGACCTGGAGGAGCGCGCATGAACGAGCGGTTCGACGCCGTCGACGTCATCCGGACCAAGCGGGACGGCGGACGCCTGTCGCCCGAGCAGATCGACTGGGTGGTGGACGCCTACACGCGGGGCGTGGTGGCCGAGGAGCAGATGTCCGCCCTGGCCATGGCGATCCTGCTCAACGGCATGGAGCGTGACGAGATCGCGCGGTGGACGGCCGCGATGATCGCCTCCGGCGAGCGGCTGGACTTCTCGTCCCTGTCCCGGCCCACGGCCGACAAGCACTCCACGGGTGGCGTCGGGGACAAGATCACGCTGCCGCTTGCGCCGCTCGTCGCGGCCTGCGGGGTGGCGGTGCCCCAGCTCTCGGGCCGGGGCCTGGGGCACACGGGCGGCACGCTCGACAAGCTCGAGTCGATCCCCGGCTGGCGTGCCGGGCTGTCCAACGAGGAGATGACGGCCCAGCTCGAGGACGTGGGCGCGGTCATCTGCGCGGCCGGCTCGGGGCTGGCCCCAGCGGACCGCAAGCTCTACGCGCTCCGCGACGTCACGGGCACCGTCGAGGCGATCCCGCTCATCGCGAGCTCGATCATGAGCAAGAAGATCGCCGAGGGCACGGGCGCACTGGTGCTCGACGTCAAGGTGGGTACGGGCGCGTTCATGAAGGACGCCGACCGCGCCCGCGAGCTGGCCCGCACGATGGTCGACCTCGGCACGGACGCCGGGGTGCGCACGGTTGCACTGCTCACCGAGATGTCCACGCCGCTGGGCCTGACGGTCGGCAACGCGCTGGAGGTGCGCGAGTCGGTGGAGGTGCTCGCCGGCGGCGGGCCGGCCGACGTCGTGGACCTCACCCTGGCGCTGGCGCGGGAGATGCTCGCCGCGGCCGGGCGCGGGG
>JAEWQZ010000135.1 GCA_023460255.1 Actinomycetes bacterium | reverse complement strand
TCGCCGGCCCGTACCAGGTGGACCGGGGCACCGCGACGGAGCTCGGCCTGCCCGTCGCGGCCGGCACCGCCTATGTGCTCCACACCCCCACCGAGCGGGGCGCCCCGCCGTGGTCAGGCGGGGGCGGGGACCGTGACGGCCTGGCCCGCGCGTTCCCCGAGGGCCTGCCCGTGCGCGACGAGGCGCGGGTGCTGGAGTGGGCGATCGCCGTCGCGCGCCGCCTCGCCGGGGCCGTTCGGACGGCGGCCGGACCCGGGGGTCGGGCGCCCGTCGTCCTGACCCCGGACCCCGCCGCCGCCGTCGACCTCACCGTGTGGAGCGACCTCTGGCTGGACCCGGACCGGGCGCTCGCCGTGATGCGCCAGGCCCTCCCCCGCGCCTACCTCAACCTGCCGGAAGGGACCTGGCAGGGCCCGCCCGACGACTGGGGCCGCGACCTGCCGGGCGGCGGGACGGCCGTGGTGCCCGGCACGGAGGCCCTGACCCCCGAGCAGCGCCGCTACCTGCACCGCGAGGCCGAGGCGTACGACGAGGCGATGCTCGCCGAGCCGCCGCCGATGGACGCCTACGGCCTCCTCGCCGACCTCGACCTCGACGGGATGATCGCCCTCGAGATCGGGCCCGAACCGCCGCCGCCCGTGGTCGCGGCCCTGCCGTGGGCCGCCGACGGCGCCGTCTGCTACCGGGTCCGCTGGGAGCCGGTCGACGAGACGGGCCTGGAGGACGAGCGGGCACCGCTCGCGCACCGCGTGGCGCGCGGCCGGGCGACGCCGCTCGTCGTCGCCGTCGCCCGGGCCGTGCACGCCGCCGTCGGGGGCGAGGTCACCGACATGATGGGCTTCGTCGTGGACCCCGCCGACCTGTGACCCTGCCGGCTCAGGCCTCCTGCAGCGCCTCGCGGAGCCGGACGCGCGGGCCGGTGCGCAGCAGCGACCGCTCGTAGATCTTCGCGCCGATCGCGATGACCACCGCCGTCGTCGCGAGCAGGATCACCAGGGCAACCAGCGGCTCCCACCAGGACGCCGTGCCGAGGAACAGCCGCATCGGCATCGCCACCGGCGCGCTGAACGGCACGTAGGACAGCGCGGTGAGCACCGCCTCGTTGTCGTTGAAGAAGATCACGCCGAAGTACGGGATCATCGTGATCATCATCGCCGGCGTGAGCACCGTGTTGACGTCCTCGAACCGGGAGACCAGGGACGCGCTCGCCGCGTACATCGCGGCCAGCAGCACGAACCCGACGAGGAAGAAGCCCACGAACCACAGCAGGGGCGTGCCGAGCATGGCGAGCACGTCGTCCTGACCGGTGACGAGCAGGCCGAGCACCGCCATCGCGGCGATCGCCGCGGTCTGGGCGAACGCGAGCAGGCTGTTGCCGAGGATCTTGCCCGCGAGCAGCGCCCGGCTCGGCACCGCGGCGAGGAGCAGCTCGACGACGCGGCTCTGCTTCTCCTGCACGGTGCTCTGCGCGATCGTCGCGCCGAACCCGGCGGCCGACATGAGGAAGACGAGCCCGAACCCGAAGGAGACGAGGTACCGCAGGCCCTCGTCGGTGCCGGACGGCTCGAGCAGCTCGACCTCCGGCGCGACGGACAGCGCCGTCACGACGTCCAGCGGCGACTCGTCCAGGGCGAGCACCCGGTAGCCGAGCACGGCGTCGTCCGGGACGACGGCGGCCGTCACCTCGCCGTCGCTGACCAGGCGCCGCGCGGCGGCCTCGTCGTCGGCCTCGACGGCCTCCAGACCCTCGGCGTCCTCGACGGCCTCGGCGGCGCTCCCGACGACGGCCACCCGGGTCGCGTCGTCCTGGCCCGACAGCAGCGCGCCGGCGACGATCGAGATGAGCACGGCCCCGAGCAGCACGGCCGTGGAGATGATGAAGGACTTCGTGCGGACCTGGGTGACGACCTCGCGCTCGGCGACCATGAGGGCCAGGCGAGGCGTCGACGGGCGCTGCGGGCGGGCGGCCGGGGCGTCGGCGCGCCGCTCGGGCGGGGCGACCTGGGTGGTCATCGGACCTCCTCGACGACGGCGTCGGCGACGACCTCACGGAAGATCTCGCCGAGCGTGGGACGGACGGGGGCGAACGAACGGACGGGCGCGCGGCGCACCGCCTCGGCGAGGACGTCCTGGGCGGCGTCCACCGGGGCCTCGAAGAGCGCCCAGCCGCCGTCGAACTCGACGACGTCGACGCCCTGCCGGCCGCGCAGCCAGCCGAGGTCTCCGGTCGAGGACACCTCGTAGCGGGTGGTGCCGAACGTGTCGCGCAGGGTGTCGCGGGCGCCGGCCGCCTTGATCTGGCCGCCGGCGATGATGACGAGGTCGTCGCACAGGCGCTCGACCAGGTCCAGCTGGTGGGAGGAGAAGAGGACGGGCACGCCCGACGCCGCGTACTCGGCGAGCACCCCGACCACCACGTCCACCGCCAGCGGGTCCAGGCCGGAGAACGGCTCGTCGAGGACGAGGACCCGCGGGTCGTGCACCAGCGCCGCGGCGATCTGCGCGCGCTGCTGGTTGCCGAGAGACAGGTTCTCCAGCGGCTCGTCCGCGCGCTCGGTGAGCCCGAGCCGGTCGAGCAGGGCCCGCGCGCGGTCCAGCGCCTCGCCGCGCTCCAGCCCGTGCAGCCGGCCCAGGTAGGCGACCTGCTCGGCGACCTTCATCTTGGGGTACAGGCCCCGCTCCTCGGGCATGTAGCCGAAGTCGACGCGGTCCTCCGGGGTGAGCGCGTGCCCGTCCAGGGTGACGCGCCCGGCGTCGGCCGCGAGCACCCCCAGGATGATCCGCATGGTCGTCGTCTTGCCGGCGCCGTTCCCGCCGACGAAGCCGGTGAGCCGGCCGCGCTCGACGGTGAAGGTCACGTCGTCCAGGACCTTGCGGTCACCGAAGGACCTGTCGATCCCCTCGATCCTCAGCATGGTTCTCCTCGTGGTGGTCCGGGTGTCGACGACGCTACGGAGCCGGGCGGGGTGGGCACCTCCGGCGCGCGGCCGATCCTCACGCGCGGGCGCCTCCCCCGCGGGACGGACGGGACGCGCGACGGTGGGGGCAGGTCAGCCCGCGTCGTCCCCCACGACGCCATGGGTGTAGGCGAAGACGACGGCCTGCACCCGGTCACGCAGCCCGAGCTTCATGAGCACGTTGGACACGTGCGTCTTGACGGTCGCGCGACCCAGGACGAGCTCCGCGGCGATCTCGTCGTTGGACAGCCCGCGCGCGACGAGGCGCAGCACCTCCACCTCGCGGTCGGTCAGCGCGGCCACCGCGTCCCGGGCGCCTCCGCCCGCGGACGGAGCCGGTGACGTGCCGGACGTGCCGGACGGGCCGGACGGGCCGGACGCACCGGACGTGACGGCCCGCGCGATGACGGCCCGGGTCACCTCGGGCGCGAGGAGCGCGTCCCCGGCGGCGACGGCCCGGATCGCGTCGACGAGGTGCTCGGGCCGGGAGTTCTTCAGCAGGAAGCCGCTGGCCCCGGCCTGGAGCGCGGCGAGCAGGTAGTCCTCCCGGTTGAAGGTCGTCAGGATGAGGACGGCGGCCCGGGTCGTCGGGTCGGCGACGACGCGGCGGGTCGCCTCCAGGCCGTCCATGTCGGGCATCTGCACGTCCATGCAGATGACGTCCGGGTCGAGGTCGCGGGCGAGCCGCACGCCCTCGGTCCCCGTGCCGGCCTCGCCGACGACCGCCAGGCCGTTGGCCCGCAGGATCGTCGCGATGCCCGCGCGCAGCAGGGCCTGGTCGTCGACGAGCAGGACGCGCACGGCGCCCGGGCCGTCCGGGGCGCCCGTCGTCGGGGCGCTCGTCATGCCTTGGCCTCCCGCGACCCGAGCGGCACGTTCACCCGCAGCAGGAAGCCGCCCCGCGAGCGAGGGCGCGCCTCGAGCGTCCCGCCGTCGGCGGCCACCCGCTCGCGCACCCCGACGAGC
>JAEWQZ010000134.1 GCA_023460255.1 Actinomycetes bacterium | reverse complement strand
CCCCCGGTGCGCAGGCCGAGGCCGCCCTCGAGACCGCCGAGGCTGAGCTGGCCGACGCCCGGGCGGAGCTGGAGCGACTCGCCGACGAGGTCCCCTCCGCCGTCGGGAGCGGGCTGCGGGCCCTCGCCGACGAGATGGAGCGGCTCGCGGAGCGGATCGCGGGCGGATGAGCCCGCACGGGCACTAGCCTTCCGGGGTGATCACGCAGCCCTCCGGCGACGCCGCCGCACCTCTGTCCGGCCACCAGCTGACCATCGCCGCCGGCGACCACGAGGCCACCGTCACCGACATCGGGGCGAAGGTACGCCGCTACGCCGTCGGCGGCCGGGACGTGTTCACGCCCTACGACGCCGACGAGGTCGCCCCCGCGGGCCACGGCGCGCTGCTCGCGCCGTGGCCCAACCGCCTCCGGGACGGGTCGTACACGTTCGAGGGCGTCACCTACCAGGTGGACCTCAGCGAACCCAAGACCGGCACCGCCCTGCACGGCCTCGTGATGTGGCAGCGGTGGAACGTGGTGACGGTGGACGACGCGGATCACCGGAGCGGCGCGGCGGTGACGCTGGAGCTGCGGCTGGCTCCCAGCGGCGGCTACCCGTTCGACCTCCTGCTGAGCGTCACGTACCGGCTCGGCGAGGCCGGCCTGCACGTGCGCGCCACGGCGACGAACCTCGGCTCGACGCCCGCCCCCTACGGCGTGGGGTTCCACCCGTGGCTGTCGCCCGGGGCCGGCAGCCTGGACGACTGCACGGTCCAGCTGGACGCCGCGACGCGGGTGCTCGTCGACGAGCGGCTGCTGCCCGTGGGCACCGAGCCGGCGTCCGGCGAGTACGACCTGCGCCGGCCGCGCACCGCGCGGGGCCTCGACCTCGACGACGCCTACGTCGACGTCCTGCGCGACGAGGCGGGGCTGTCGTGGGCTCGCCTGACGGGTGCCGACGGCCGCACGGCCGCCGTCTGGATGGACGGCTCGATGGACTGCTGGCAGGTGTGCAGCGGCGACCACATCGACGCTGTCGCGTACCGGCGTGCGGGCCTCGCGGCCGAGCCGATGAGCTGCATCGCCGACGCCTTCCGCACCGGGGACCGCCTCGTGGTGCTGGCCCCCGGCGGGTCGCACGAGGTCACCTGGGGCGCGACCCTCCTCTGAGGGCGGAAGGCCCCGGGCGTCCGCCCACGGGCCGCCCTACCCGCGGAGGCTCAGGCCTGCCCGCGGACGCTCAGGCACGGTGCGCCCGGGCACTCAGTCCCAGTTGCTGCCCATCTCGACGGTGCCCTGGAGGTACTCCCAGTGCCAGGGCTCGTAGGGGCCCGAGCCCCCGCGACGCGCCCACGGCGGGTTGTGCCACCCGTACACGGCGCCGTTGTCCTCGAGCCAGGACATCACCGAGCGGTTCTGCGTCTCGGAGTGGCACAGGTCGACGGCCAGGCCCCACCCGTGGTTGGACACCCCCGGAGGGGCGGCGAGCCAGCCCTTCGTCCGGGCCAGTCGGCGCTGGTCGGCGAGGGTGCGGTAGGAGTCCGTCAGGCACAGGTTGCGGTCGAACGCGGCCCGGAAGGTCAGGTTGAGCTCGGCGAGCGCGACGGCGGCGTCGGCCCGGAGCATGTGGTTCGGGTCCCACAGGACGCACAGGTCCGCGGCGGCGATCTGGCCGTTCACGACGTTGTCGACGGGCACGCCGTCGCAGTCCGGCAGCGGCGACCGGTCGAGCGCGCGGCTGGCCGTGTCGTTCACCCGCACGGTCCCCGGCATCGCTGCGAGGAGGGACGTCGGCGTGTCGACGACGGGCCCACCGGAGAGCACCTCGAACGCCGTCGGGTAGCCCACGAGGTCCGAGGCGGCCTCGACGGCCTCGGCGCGGCCGTTCAGCTCGTCCTGCACCGGCACGACGATGGTGGCAGCGCCGAGCGCGGCGAGCACGGCGACCCGTGCGACCCAGGAGCCGCGGGGGCCCGCGGACGGGCGGGTGGACGGGCCCGGCAACGCGGGCACGGAGCCGGTGGTGCCGCCCCGGGAGGCACGCATCTCGCGGCGAGAGGTCGCCGAGGACGGTGTCCGCGACCGGCCAGACTCCACAAGACCTCCGTGTTCTCCGAGCACCTGCAGCCACCCCCGCCCGGTCGTCGGCACGTGCGTGCCCAAGGACCCGGTCAAGGTGGTAACGGAACAGTAACGGGTGCCGCGGGGTGAACCAAGGCTCTCCGGTACCTCCCAGCGAGAGGATGGTCACACGAGCGTTGTTCATGCCCGCTTCACCGGTTGTTCAGGGCGGTTCAGCTCGACGGACGCCGCTGCATCGCGTCGCGCACCTCCCCCACGAGCTCCTCCAGGATGTCCTCCAGGAAGACCACGCCGAGCACCCCGCCCGGCAGCCCGCCGTCGTCCGGCGCGACCACTCGCGCGAGGTGGGCCCCGCTGCGCTGCATGGCCGCGAGCGCCTCCTCCACCTCGTCGTCCGGGCGGACCTCGGCGAGGGGGCGCACCCGCCAGCCCGGCACCGTCGCGTCCCGCTCGTCCGGCCCGGCGTACAGGACGTCCTTGACGTGCAGGTACCCCACCGGCGCGTCGTCGGGTCCCGTGACGGGGAACCTCGAGAAGCCGGTGCGGGCCACCGAGCGTTCGACGTCCTCGACGGTGCACCCCTGCGGCACGGAGACGAGCCGGCCGACCGGCACCATGACGTCGCCGGCCGTGCGGTCGCTGAACTGGATGACCCCTGCCAGGAGCCCCTGCTCGTCGCGCAGGAGCCCCTCCTCCTGGGAGCGCGCGACGATCGACTGGACCTCCTGCGCCGTGAAGGCCGACGCCACCTCGTCGCGCGGCTCGACGCCGGTCAGCCGCACGACGTGGTTCGCGAGCCAGTTCAGGGCCACGATCACGGGCCGCACCACGCGTGCCACCACGACGAGCGGAGGACCGAACCACAGCGCCGCACGGTCCGGGCCGGCCACCGCGAGGTTCTTCGGCACCATCTCCCCGAGCACCACGTGCAGGAAGACCACGACGGCCAGGGCGATCGCGACGGCCACGGGGTGCACGGCGGCGGCCGGCAGGCCGACCGCGTCCAACGGCCCCTCGAGGAGGTGCGCCAGGGCGGGCTCGGCGACGACGCCGAGCGAGACGGACGCCACGGTGATGCCGAGCTGCGCGCACGCGAGCATCAGTGACACGTGCTCCATCGCCCACAGGACGGTCCGCGCACGGGCCGACCCCGCTGCGGCGAGCGGCTCGATCGCGCTGCGCCGGGCGGACACGACGGCGAACTCGGCGCCGACGAAGAACGCGTTGGCGGCCAGGAGCGCGAGCCCGACGGCGATCGCCGGTCCGGGGCTCACGTCGCCACCCTGCTCGCCCGCAGGCGATCGACGCGGCGCGCGTCCATCGCGTCCACCACCAGGCGCACGCCCTCGACGTCCACGACGTCCCCGATCACGGGGATCCGGCCGAGCCGGGCCATCACGAGGCCCCCGAGGGTCTCGTAGGCGGGGTCCTCGGGCACCACCAGGCCGGTCTGCTCGGTGAGCTCGTCGGGCCTGAGCAGGCCCGGCACGGCCCAGGTCCCGGCCCCGACCCGGCGCGCGCCGAGCTCGCGGGGGTCGTGCTCGTCGGCCACCTCCCCGACCAGCTCCTCGACGACGTCCTCGAGGGTCACCACGCCGGAGGTCCCGCCGTACTCGTCGACGACGACGGCCATCTGCAGGTGCTCGCGCAGTTCCACGAGCAACGGGCCGAGCGCCACCGTCTCGGGCACGCGCGGCACGGGGTCCATGAGCGCCGCCGCCGGCACGTCACCGCGCCGGTCGTACGGCACGGAGACCGCGCGGCGCAGGTGCACGAGGCCCACGACGTCGTCGTGGCTCTCGCCGATCACCGGGAAGCGCGAGTGACCGGTGGCATGGGCCCGGGCGATGACGTCCGCCGCGGAGTCCTCCCGCCGCACGACCTCCATGCGCGTGCGGTCCGTCATCACGTCCACGGCGGTCAGCGCGTGCAGCTCGATGGAGTTGGTCAGCAGGGTCGCCGTGCCCTCGTCGAGCGTGCCGGCCGCCGCCGAGCGCCGCACGAGAGCGACGAGCTCCTGCGGTGAGCGACCCCCGGAGAGCTCCTCGCGCGGCTCGACCCCGAGCCGGCGCAGGATCGCGTTCGCCGTCGCGTTGAGCACGGCGATCATCGGCCGAAGGGCCGCGGTGAACCCCCGCTGGAGCGGGGTGACCGCCCGGGCGGTGGCCAGCGGCGCCGAGAGCGCGAAGTTCTTCGGCACGAGCTCGCCGAACAGCATCGAGAACCCGTTGACGGCGAGGAGCGCCAGGCCGGCGGCGACCCCGGCGGCGGCCGCGCCGACCGCACCGGCGAGGGGCTCCCGGAGGATGGTGGTCAGCGCCTCCTGGGCCGTGTAGCCGAGCAGGATCGTCGTGACGGTGATGCCCACCTGCGCGCCGGACAGCTGCGTGGACAGCTCGCGCAGGGCCGCGCGCACCGACGCTCCCCGCCGGTCCCGCCGCTCGGCGAGGTCGCGCTCGACGAGGCCGGGGTCGAGGGTGACGAGGGCGAACTCCGCGGCGACGAAGACCGCCGTGCCGGCGGTCAGCAGCACACCGAGGCCGACGAGGAGCCACTCGGTCAGCACGGGTGCTCACCTGCACGGGCCCGCCGGCGCCGCCGCACGATCCACCCGGCGGTCAGGACGCGGCGCGTGCCGGCACCGGCGCCACCGCGCAGGCACGGACCTGGACTGTCCATGATGCGGCGAGCATAACCCAGCGCTCCCGGCGCCCTGTGCCACGCTAGGCGCGTGACCAGCAGACCAGCACACCCGGCCGGTGGCGCCGCCGACGGCGTCACCGTGCTCGTCGTCGAGGACGAGCCGGCCATCGCCACGGCCATCGCGCACCGGCTGACGGCGGAGGGCTGGCGGGTCGAGGTCGCCGCCGACGGCCCGGCGGGCGTGCGCGCCGCTGCCGAGCTCTCGCCGGACGTCGTCGTCCTCGACGTCATGCTGCCCGGCATGGACGGGCTCGAGGTCTGCCGCCGGATCCAGGCCGACCGCCCCGTGCCGGTCCTCATGCTCACCGCGCGCGACGACGAGACGGACATGCTGGTCGGGCTCGGCGTCGGCGCCGACGACTACATGACCAAGCCGTTCTCGATGCGCGAGCTCGTCGCCCGCACGAAGGCCCTCCTGCGCCGGGTCGAGCGCGCCTCCCGCCTGTCGGACCAGGCGCCGCCCGCGCTCGCGGTGGGCGACGTCGTCATCGACCGCGCACAGCGCCGGGTGTCCCGTGCCGGCGAGCCGGTGCACCTGACGCCCACGGAGTTCGACCTCCTCGTCACCCTGGCGTCGTCGCCCCGCACGGTGCTCACCCGCGAGCGCCTCCTCGCCGAGGTGTGGGACTGGATCGACGCGAGCGGCACGCGCACCGTCGACTCGCACGTGAAGGCGCTGCGGCGAAAGCTCGGGCCGGACCTCATCCGGACGGTGCACGGCGTCGGTTACGCGTTCGAGCCGACGGAGGCCTGATCAGTGGAGCCGCCCCGCCACGCCGGGCGCCGGCTGCTGCCCGACGTGCGGCCGCTCGACCGCTTCTCGTCGATCAAGATCAAGCTGGGTGTCCTCGTCACGGCGACGGTGACGCTGGCGGCCTTCGTCACCTGGCTCGGCCTGCGCAACGAGCTCGGGCCGAGCCGGACCCTGCCCCTGGCGGTCGTCGTCTCGGTGCTGGCCGTGCAGGTCATCGCGCACGGGATGACCGCGCCCCTGCGGGAGATGCGGACGGCGGCGCGCGCGATGGCGTCGGGCGACTACTCGCGACGGGTCCGGGCGACGAGCCGCGACGAGGTCGGCCAGCTGGCGCAGGCCTTCAACACCATGGCCGCCGA
Source organism: Actinomycetes bacterium (assembly GCA_023460255.1). GTDB lineage: Bacteria > Actinomycetota > Actinomycetes > Actinomycetales > Cellulomonadaceae > Actinotalea. The sequence continues at coordinate 3,004 of JAEWQZ010000134.1, read as the reverse complement.
CCTCGAGCAGGTCGACACCCTGCGCCGGGAGATGGTCGCGAACGTGTCGCACGAGCTGCGCACGCCGGTGGCGGCGCTGCAGGCGCAGCTGGAGAACATGGTCGACGGCGTGGTGTCACCGGACCCGACGGCGCTCCAGGCCGCGCTCGACCAGACCGAGCGGCTCGGCCGCCTGGTCGCCTACCTGCTCGACCTCTCGCGCGTCGAGGCAGGGGCGGTGGGGCTGGAGATCGCCGACGTCCCGGTGGCCGGGTTCCTGCGCGACGCGGCGGCCGCCGCGGCGCCTCTCGCCGCGCAGAAGGACCTCCGGATCGAGGTCGACGTCGCACCGGAGGACCTCGTCGTGCCCGCCGACGCCGAGCGGCTGCACCAGGTGGTCGCGAACCTCCTGCACAACGCCGTCCGCCACTCGCCCACCGGCGCCGCGGTGCGGCTGGAGGGCCGTCGTGCCGGCGGCACGGTGGTGCTGGACGTCGTCGACGAGGGCCCGGGCATCGCGCCCGCCGACCGCCAGCGCGTGTTCCGGCGGTTCACGCAGGGCAACGCGCCCAGCCAGGCCGGACGGGCGACCACCGGGGGCACCGGGCTGGGCCTCGCGATCGTGCGGTGGGCGGTCGAGCTGCACGGCGGGTCCGTGGCGGTCGCGGACTCCGTGACCGGCTGCCGCATGCGGGTGACGCTGCCGGCCGGTGGCCCGCCCGCGGCACCGCCGGCACCGCCGGCACCACGACCGTAATGGTTTTGTTCTAGAGATACTCAAACAACTAGGGTGACGCGCATGACGACTGCCACGACGCACGGCCTCGTGAGCGTCCAGCACCTGTCGAAGTCCTTCGGGACGGTACGGGCGGTGGACGACCTCACGTTCGAGATCGGCCCCGGACGCGTGACCGGATTCCTCGGTCCGAACGGCGCCGGGAAGACCACCACGCTCCGCATGCTGCTCGGCCTGGTCGCCCCCACCTCGGGCACGGCCACCATCGACGGGCGCCGGTACACCGACCTGCGCCGGCCCGGACGCGTCGTCGGTGCGGCGCTGGAGGCCTCGAGCTTCCACCCCGGCCGGACCGCGCGGGACCACCTGCGCGTCCTGGCGCCGCAGGTCGGCGTGTCCACCCAGCGGTGCGACGAGGTGCTCGAGCTCGTCGGCCTGAAGGACGCGGCCCGACGCCGGGCGGGCGGCTTCTCGCTCGGCATGCGGCAGCGTCTCGGCCTGGCCGCGACGCTGCTCGGGGACCCCAAGGTGCTGCTGCTCGACGAGCCGGCCAACGGCCTCGACCCGCAGGGCATCGCCTGGCTGCGCTCGCTGCTCCGCTTCCTGGCCGCGGAGGGCCGCACCGTGCTGGTCTCCAGCCACGTGCTCTCCGAGGTCGCCCAGACGGTCGACGACGTCGTGATCATCGCCGCCGGACGGCTGGTCCACGCCTCGTCGCTGTCGGAGCTGGAGGCGCTCGCGCGGCGCGAGGGTCTTGCCCGGCGCACCACCGTCCTCGTCTCCCCCGACGCCGAGGGCGCCGCCCGCCTCGCCGAGTCGCGCTGGCCCGGCCGCGCGACGCCCGTGGCCGGTCGCCCGGGCGCGTTCCTGCTCCAGGACGTCGACGCCCCGGAGGCGGGCGCGGCGGCCTTCGCCGCGGGCCTGGAGGTCCACGAGCTCGTGCCCGGCGTGGTCAACCTCGAGGAGGTCTTCCTCCGCCTCACCGGCACCGATACGACCGCCCCGACGGCCCCGGGGGTGGCGGCATGAGGGCCGCGCTCGTCGCCGAGTACCGCAAGCTCGTCACGACCCGCCTCTGGTGGGTCCTGCTGCTCACGATGGCCCTGTACATGGCGTTCCTGGCCACGATCATGGCCTTCGCGCTGTCGTCCGACCCGGGGAGCATGTCCGCGGGCCTCGGCGGCGACACCGAGGTGCCCCCGATCGAGCCGCTGCAGCTCGCCATGACCGTCTACACGCTGGCGCCGTCCCTCGGCTACGTGTTCCCCGTGATCGTCGGGGCGCTCTCGGTCGCCGGCGAGTTCCGGCACATGACGATCACGCCCACGCTGCTCGCCGAGCCCCGCCGGGACGTCGTCATCGGCGCCAAGCTCCTGGCGAGCCTGCCGGTCGGGTTCCTCTTCGGCCTGGCCGGGGTCCTGGCCACGTTCCTGCCCGCGGCGGGCGTGCTCGCCGCGTCCGGCTCCGAGACGTTCCTGACGCACCCGGACGTCCTGCAGGCGGCGCTGTGGTCCGTCGTCTCGATGACCCTCTGGACGCTCGTCGGGGTCGGCTTCGGCACGGCGCTGAAGAACCAGGTGGTGGGGATCGTGGTGATCCTGGCCTTCACCCAGCTGGTCGAGCCGATCCTGCGGTTCGCCCTCGGCATGATCGAGGCGACCCAGGGCGTCGCGAAGTGGCTGCCCGGGGCGGCCGGCGAGGCGATCGCCGGCTCGAGCTTCTACGCCACCACGGGGCTCGCCGACCTGCTCACCCGCTGGCAGGGCATCCTCGTGCTCGTCGGGTACGGGCTCGTGCTGGCCGCGATCGGCCGGTTCACGACCTTCCGCCGCGACATCACCTGACCGTCTTGACCCGGTCGCGGCCCCGCCTTTGCGTGGCCGCGACCGGGGGGTGACGGGCTCCTGACCAGGGCGTCCGCTGATGGCGGACACCACGTCCCACACAGTCTCCCGCCCGGGACCTAAGGCCCGGGTTGGCCTAGGCTTGACACGTGAGCGGCCGCGAGGACGCGGCCTCGTTCCTGGCGGAAGTGGGCGATCCTCGCGTGTCCCAGAAGGCTGACCGTGACGTGCGGTCGACGTTCGGTGCCAACCAGTGGCTGGTCGACGAGCTGTACGAGCAGTACCTCGCCGACAAGGACTCGGTCGATCCCGCGTGGTGGGACTTCTTCGCCGACTACCGGCCGCGGTCGGAGAGCCTCGGCCACGTGAACGGCGCCCCCGCGGCGGCGCCGCGGAGGGCGGGCGCCGACCTCGAGGGCAGGGCGACGCCCGGCCCGGCCCGGTC
>JAEWQZ010000133.1 GCA_023460255.1 Actinomycetes bacterium | reverse complement strand
GGCGTGGTGCCCGGTACCTCGTCGGGCGCCCGACGGGCGAACCGGGGGCTCCCGGCGCGTCCTGCCGCGGGGACGCGAGCACCCGCTCGAGCAGCGCCAGCGCGGGGACGGTCGTCGCGGCGCCGGGATCGGACGGCCCGGCCGGGTCGAGGAGTGCGAGGTCGGTCAGGTCGGACAGGTCGGCGAGCGCCGTGCGTCGTCGGATCATGACGGGTCTCCTTCCGTGCGGCCGAGCCTGCGGGCCAGCCGGCGCCGGGCACGCCCCAGCCGGACCCCGTAGGCACCGGCCGAGATGCCGAGGACCGCCCCCGCCTGCGCCTGGGTGAGGCCGTCCCAGGCCGTCAGGGCGAGGACCTCCTGGTCCGCGGCGCTGAGCATCGCGAACGCGCGTGCCAGGTCCACCCGGGACGCGACGCCGTCGTCGTGCCGGCCGTCCGTGCCGGCGGGCTGGGCGGCGATGCGGACCGCGACGGCGCCCTGCCGCCGCTCACCCCGGGCCCGGTTGGCGAGCACGTTGCGGGCCGCGCCGCAGAGCCAGGCGCGAGCCTCGTCGTGCGGGCCGGGCACGTCGGCGAGGCGCCGCCACGCCACGAGGTACACCTCGCTGAGCACGTCCGGCGCGTGGGTGGGGTGGACCCGCCGCTCGACGAAGCGGCGGACGTCGTCGTACGTCGCGGCGAAGAGGTCGCGGAAGGCGCCCTCGTCGGTGTCCACGACCTGCACGGTCGTCATGGTCGCATCGGTGCCCACACCTGGTGATGTCCGGCAGCGGCCGGATCACGACAGGGCGACCACGACAGAGCCGGTCACGACAGGTGGACGGCGTCCTCCGTCAGGAGGTCGCGACGGCGACGGTCGTGCTCGCCGCGACCGCCGCGAGGATCGCCGCGTTGGCCGCGTCGATCGCGCGCCGGGCCGCGTCGCCGCCGACGTTGCCCGCGGACAGGGCCGCGGCACGCGCGCGCAGCTGCTTGGCCGTCATGCCCTCGGTCGCGAACTGCTTGGGCACCTGGTCCACCGCGTGCAGGAGGGCGACGAGGCACGACTCCCGGTCGGTGGCCCCGCGGCCCTGCACGACGACCGCCCACAGGGCCGAGCGCAGCGCCGCCTCGTGCGCGGCGTCGGCGGCCGGCCAGACGCGCGTCGGGAAGATGCCGAGGAAGCGTCCCTGGTCCGCCCGCAGGATGCCCCGCTGGGCGAGACGCGTGCGCAGGGAGTCCGGCAGGCCCTTGGCGAGGGTCCCGACGAGGGACTGCGCGCTCGCCGGCTGGCGACGGTCGGCGATGCGCCGCAGCGCCTCGTCGAGCACCTCGTCACCGAGCGGCGTCTCGTCGACGACGGCGACGCGGGGCCCGCTGCCCCAGTTGCCGTCGTCGGTCACGCCCACGCGTCCGGCGAGGACCAGCTCGACGAGCACGGCGCCCGCCAGGGCGAAGGGGAGGCGTTGCCCGTCGACGACGGGCTTGCCCGTCACGTCGTCGGTGAGCAGGAGCAGGAGGTCCTCGGCGATGAGCACGCTTGGCACCGTAGCGGGCGGCGTGCGCCGGTGTGGCCGGATCGGGCGACGGATCCGCGTCGCGTCCGAGGGTGGGTTCGAGCCCGTCCGCGGGCGGGCGGGGCGTGGACGGATCCGGCCGATCCCTGGTGGGTCGGGAGGGCTCCGGGGCCAACGGCACGACGGCGCCGACCTGGGTTACGCTTGAGACGACCCCCCGTGCGGCGTCATCTCGCTGAACTCCCCCAGGGCCGGAAGGCAGCAAGGGCAGGCGGGCTCTGACGGGTGTGCGGGGGGTCCTCGCATGCCCGGGCGACGCCCGGCGCGTCGTCAGCGTTCGCCGGTGACGACCCAGGTGCCGCCCTGACGGGACAGCTCGAAGACCACCTCGTCCGTCTCGCCGCCCTCCAGCACGGTCATCGCGACGGTGGCGTTGTCGCCGTCGACCTCGGCCTCCCCGATGTCGAACGTGGTTCCCGCCGACTCCAGGTACGCAGCGCTCTCCGTGACGGCCGCGCAGGTGAAGCCGTTCTCGCTCCAGTACGCCTGGCTCGTCGCCTCCTGCACGCCGCGGCAGTCGCCGTCGGCCATCGAGTCGGTCAGCAGCTGGACCGCGGCGGCCGCGTCCTGCCCGTCCGCGCGGTCCGTCGTCATGCCGGCCGCGGCGTAGACGCCGACGATCGTCGCGAGCGCCCCGACGACGACGACCGGCACCACCCAGCGGCGGCCCGTCGGCACCTCGGTGAGGTCCAGCGGTTGCACGTCCGGCATCGGGGAGCCCGTGACGGGTGAGCTGGTGACCGGTGCGCCGGGTCGCCAGCCCGCGGGGGGCGCCTGGTGGAACTGCGGCTGCTGGTACGGGCTCTGCGGCTGCTGGTACGGGCTCTGCGGCTGGGCGGGCTGCGCACCCGGGGGCGCCGCGTGCCACTGCTGACCGTCCCACCAGCGGCTCGGGCCGCCGCTCGGGTCGGGGTACCAGCCGGGGGGTGGTGTGCTCACCCGGGCATCCTGCCGCACCGCGGCCGTCGCCGGGGCGCGGTCGTCAGGCGAGTCGGCACGGCCGGGAACACCACGGCGGGACCGGCCCGGCGGGAATGGCGGGGCGCGACGCGGACTTGCGCACTGGTGGGGCCACCCCCGGCCCACCCGTCGTCGATGGAGGGCACATGACGTTCGCCGTGACAGGCTCCACCGGTCCGTTCGGCCGGACCGCCGTCGAGACGTTGCTCGCCCACGGCGTCGCGCCGTCGGACGTGGTGGCGCTCGCCCGCTCCCCGCACAAGGCCGCCGACCTCGCCGAGCGGGGCGCCGTCGTCCGCGAAGGCGACTACGACCGGCCCGAGACGCTCGGTCCGGCGCTGGCGGGCGTGGACCGGCTGCTGCTGGTGTCCGGCAGCGAGATCGGCAACCGCGTCACGCAGCACACGGCGGTGATCGACGCCGCCGTGGCCGCAGGCGTCGGCCGGATCGTCTACACGTCCGTGGCGCACGCCGACGGCACGCACCTGCTCACCCCCGAGCACCGCGCCACGGAGCTGGCGCTCGAGGCGTCCGGCGTGCCGTTCTCGGTGCTGCGCAACGGCCTGTACACGGAGGTGTTCGCGGGGCGCTACGGCCAGGCGGTGGCGACCGGCGCCGTCGTGCACGCGGGGGGCGGGGGGCGGGTCGCCGTCGCGACGCGGGCCGACCTCGCCGAGGCCGCGGCCCGGGCGCTGCTGCACGACGACGGCGCGTCGTCCGTGCGCGAGCTCACCGCCGAGGTGATCACGTACGCCGAGCTGGCGAGGGTGTTCGCGCAGGTCAGCGCCTCGGCTGTGGAGGAGCGGGCGGTCCCGGCCGGGGAGCTGGCGGCCACACTCGCAGCGGCCGGCGTGCCCGACGGCGCCGCGGGCTTCGTCGTCGCCCTCGACCAGGCGATCGCGGCGGGCGAGCTCGACGTGGAGTCGGACGCCCTCGCCGAGCTGCTCGGCCGGGCGCCGACGACGCTGGCCGACGCCGTCCGCGCGCCGACCGCCTGACCGTCGAGGTAGCCGCGGGCTGCGATGCCGACCTGCACGAGGTCGTGGAGCGTAGGCCGCACATGGTGCGGTCTGCGCTCCACAACCCGACCCCGGAGGCGCCGGACTACGGCGAGGGGGAGACCGGCTGACGGATGATCGTGCGCATCCGCTCGGGAGCCACACGGCGCGGGTCGGACAGGTACACCTCGTGGTGCCTGCCGCGCAGCGCGAGCCCGGCGTCGGCGATCCACGCGTGCAGTGCGGCGATGGTCGGGCCCTCGTCGGCGTAGGGGCCGTGGTGCATGACCTGTACCGCGTCGCCCTCGTCCAGGACCTCCAGGCGCACCCCGTCGCCCGCGGGGGCCTTCCCCGCCCGCACCGCCGCAGCGACGGCGTCGGCCACCAGCGCCGGGGTGACCACCGGCGGCTGTGCGATGAGCATCGTCCAGCGCCAGCGGGCCCGGTCCCCGCGCACGAAGTCCGCCATGTCGTCGGCCCACCACAGCCCCTGGAGCGGCATGACGGTCCACGGCTCCCCGCCCGCCTTCTTGACGGCGAACCGCAGCCCGTACGACACCGCGTAGAGCGTGGCGACGGCGCGCGCGTACCCCTCCCCGCCGGGCTCGCCGGCCCCGTCGACGGCGAGGTACGCGACGGGCGGGACCGTGAGCCGCTGCGGTGTGTCGGGCGCGCGCCAGAGCTGCGGGTGGGTGCGGCGCAGGTCGTTCGCGCCGGCGTCCGCCGCCGTCGTCGCCCGGTCCGCCATCAGGCGTCCGCCGGCGCGACGGGCACGCAGGCCTCGGTCACCCAGTGCGCCGGCTCGGGGTCCTCCTGCGGCGAGACGAGGTACACGTTGAACATGGGCCCGGCGAACCGGTAGCCGTGCTCCGGCACCCAGCGGCCGACGGCCTCCATGACGTCGCCGATCCCGTCGTAGGAGCCGTGCAGCACCCCGACGGCGACCTCCTGCTCCGGCACCTCGACGCACCGCACGCCGTCGGCGCCGGCGGGGGCGTCGAAGGGGGCCGTGACAGCGAGCCGGACCTCGACGTCGCAGTCGGTCTCGCGGTAGTCCTCGTCGTGGAAGACGGCGACGGCCCGCGCGTCGGGCGCGAGCTGTGCGCCGGCGGCGAAGAGCGCCGGCATGAGGCGCTGCCAGAGCAGGCCCTCGTCGGCGTAGGTGGGGATGACGCCGCGCAGGGATGCGACGGTGCGGGCGGGGTCGGTGCGGTGCGTGACGGTGACGGACATGGCTGGTCCCTCCAGACCGGTGATGAGGTGGTCCACCTCCTGGATGCGGGCGCCGGCTGCGGCGGCCTCGGCGATGAGCCGGGTGCGGTGCCGCTCGAGCACGTGCCGCAGGGCTCCGGTGTCGTCGAGCAGGGGGACGCAGGCGGCCAGCTCGGCGACGCCCAGGCCGACGTCCCGCAGCTGCCGCACCCGGCGCGCCGTGGCGAGCAGCGAGGGTGCGTAGGAGCGGTAGCCGGACCGGGGGTCGGTGTGCGTGGGCGCCAGGACGCCGTGCTCGTCGTAGTACCGGAGCATGCGGATGCTCAGCTGGGACAGGCGCGAGAACTCGCCGATCGTCAGCAGTCGTCCGTCCGCGGGAGGCATGTCCATCAGCGCACAGCCTGACACCGTGCGAGGGTCAAGAGGGCGTCGTTCCCCGCACCGCGTCCGGTCGGTGGCCGCTCGGTCAGCCCCTCAGTCGACGACCGACGTGACCTCCGCGCCGTCCTGCACGGTGATGTCGCCGCGCCGGAACGGGGCCGGCTCGAGCCGCGCGTAGACGGCGCCCGACGGCGTCGTGCGGGTCTCGAGCAGCCGCAGCCCCGACGGCGCGGCGTCCGGGGTGAACAGCCGCTTCCCGCCGCCGAGGGTCACCGGGAAGGTGAGCAGCCGGTACTCGTCGACGAGGCCGGCGGCGTGCAGCGTGGCGGCGAGCCGGGCGCAGCCGTGCACCCGGAGCTCGCCCGGCCCGTCGCCGAGCGCGTCCTTGAGCCGCCCCACGGTGTCCACCGGGTCACCGCGCAGGATCGTGGTCGGCTCCCAGCCGGCGTCGGCCAGGGTGGCGGACACGACGTACTTGGGCAGGGAGTTGAGGGCTTCGGCGACGGGGTCCTGGGCCGGGTCGACGTTCGGCCAGAAGCCGCGCATGAGCTCGAACGTCGTCCGCCCGAACAGGACCGCGCCGGCGCGCGCGAACCAGCTGTTCACGATCTCGCCGAACGCCTCGTCCTCGACGTAGGGCACCACCCAGCCGCCGGCGGTGAAGCCGCCGCTGGGGTCCTCGTCCGGGCCGCCCGGGCCCTGGACGACGCCGTCGAGGCTGATGAACTCGTGCACGGTCAGACGCATCTGCAGCTCCTCGTCGAGTGGTCTCCGGAGGCCGACCGGCGTCGGGCCCAGAACTGATCGGGTCACCGACGGGCGCGCGCCGCCGTGGGGACGGGCCCGTGCCCGGCGTCCCCGCCGTCACCTACGCTGGCGCCGTGACCACCGCCCTGTACCGCCGGTACCGGCCCGACACCTTCGCCGAGGTGATCGGTCAGGAGCACGTCACCGAGCCCCTCGTGCAGGCCCTGCGCACCGGTCGCGTCTCGCACGCGTACCTCTTCTCCGGCCCGCGCGGGTGCGGCAAGACGACGTCGGCGCGCATCCTCGCCCGCTGCCTCAACTGCGCGCAGGGCCCGACCCCGGACCCGTGCGGTGAGTGCGACTCGTGCGTCGAGCTCGCGCGGGGCGGGCCGGGGTCGCTCGACGTCGTCGAGATCGACGCGGCGAGCCACAACGGCGTCGACGACGCGCGGGACCTGCGCGAGCGGGCGACGTTCGCCCCGGCGCGGGACCGGTTCAAGATCTTCATCCTCGACGAGGCGCACATGGTCACCCCGCAGGGCTTCAACGCCCTGCTGAAGACCGTCGAGGAGCCGCCGCCGCACGTGAAGTTCGTGTTCGCGACGACGGAGCCGGACAAGGTCATCGGCACCATCCGGTCGCGCACCCACCACTACCCGTTCCGGCTCGTCGCGCCGGACACCCTCCAGCCGTACCTCGAGCAGATCTGCGCCGCGGAGGCCGTGGACGTCGGCCCGGGCGTGCTGCCGCTGGTGGTGCGGGCGGGGGGCGGCTCGGTGCGGGACTCGCTGTCCGTGCTCGACCAGCTGGTCGCGGGCGCCGGTGCGGACGGCATCGACTACGAGGCCGCCGTCGCCCTGCTCGGCTACACGCACGCGACCCTCCTCGACGACGCGGTGGAGGCGATCGCGGCCCGGGACGGCGCGTCCGCGTTCCGCGTCGTGGACCGGGTCATCACGACGGGCCACGAGCCACGCCGATTCGTCGAGGACCTCCTCGAGCGACTGCGGGACCTCATCGTCATCGCCGCGTCGGGCGAGGCGGCAGCCGCTGTGCTGGGCACCCTGCCGAGCGACCAGGTCGAGCGGATGCGCGCGCAGGCGGGGGCGTTGGGCGCGTACGAGCTCTCGCGGTCCGCGGACCTCGTCAACGCCGCGCTGACGGAGATGACGGGCGCGACCTCGCCCCGCCTGCACCTCGAGCTGCTGGTGGCGCGGCTGCTGCTGCCCGCGTCCGACGACGGGGCCACCGGGTTGGGCGCGCGACTGGACCGCGTGGAACGGGCGATCGCGACCGGTGCGGCGGCGCCGGTGCCCGCGGCTGGGCCGTCGGCCACGGTCCCGCCGG
>JAEWQZ010000132.1 GCA_023460255.1 Actinomycetes bacterium | reverse complement strand
GTCGTGCGGACCTGCTCGGGTGCCGGCGCCGGCCGGACGACCACGCCCGGGGCGGGCGGGTCGGCGGGGGCGCAGGCCACGCACCCGGCGACGACGACCACGATCAGGGTGGCGACGCGGCGCACGTCAGTCGGCGACGCGCGGCAGGGTCGCGGTGTCCGCGCCGAGCACCTCGGCCTCGTCGGGCCGGTGCCGCAGCACGTTCTCGGCGTAGCTGTGGGCCGCCTCGACCATGGGCACGTCGCGGCTCTGCTCGCGGGAGATGAACCAGCGGTGGTCGAGCATCTCGTGGAACATCTGCGCCGGCTGGAGCTTGCCCCGCAGCTCGCGCGGGACCGCCCGGACAGCGGGCTCGAACACGTTCGTCAGCCAGTCGTGCGCGACGAACTCCTCGTCCTCGCCCTGCCGGTCGGTGGCGGCCCGGTACGCGTCGAGGTCGTTGAGCAGGCGCCGGGCCTGGCCCTCCTGGACGTCGAGCCCGGTCAGCCGGAGCAGCCGCCGGGAGTGGTGGCCCGCGTCGACGACCTTCGGCTGGATCCGCACGGTCGTCCCGTCGACGTCCGTGGTGATGGTGAGCTCACCGACGTCGAAGCCCAGCTCGTTGAGGTGGTCGATGCGGGCGGCCACCCGCCAGCGGTCGCCGGTGCCGAAGGACTCCTCGCCGGTGAGCGCGTCCCACAGCGTGTCGTAGCGCTCGACGAGGCGGTCGCCGATGGCGATCGGGTCCACGCCGGGCTCGAGCAGGTCGCCGGCCTCGAGGTCCATCAGCTCGCCGATGATGTTCACCCGGGCGACGTCCATGTCGTAGGCGCGCTGACCCGGGGAGAGGCGGTCGTGCAGCTCGCCGGTCTCGGCGTCGACGAGGTAGGCGGCGAAAGAGCCGGCGTCGCGCCGGAAGAGTGTGTTGGACAGCGAGACGTCGCCCCAGTAGAAGCCCAGCAGGTGCAGGCGCACGAGGAGCACCGTCAGGGCGTCGATGAGCCGCTCGGTGGTGTCCGGCTGGAGGCTCCGCTGGCTGAACAGGGCCCGGTACGGCAGCGAGTACTGCAGGTGCTGGGTCACCAGCACCGCCTCGAGGCGCTCGCCGGCGGAGTCCGCGCGGCCGGTGATGACGCCGACCGGCTCCACGCTCGGGGCCCCGAGGCGGCGCAGCGCGCGCAGCAGCTCGTACTCCTTGTAGGCGACAGTCTCGCCGATCTCCTTGACCGCGATGACGCGTCCGGAGAGCTTGACGAACCGCACCACGTGCCGGCTGATGCCCCGCGGCAGCGCCGCGAGGTTCTCGGCCGGCCATTCCTCGAGGGGTACGTGCCACGGCAGGTCGAGCAGCGCGGGGTCCGGGGCGGCAGCGGTGATCTGCAGCGACCCGGTGAAGGGGACTGTCATCGACCCTCCCGTGCGCGAGGGCGGGACGGCAGCGCCGCCCCGCCCTCGCGTGGATCGGTCAGTTCAGGCGCTCGCCGGTGGAGGCGGAGAACGCGTGCAGCTCGCCGGCCCGGATGCCGACCCAGATCGTGTCGCCCTTGCGCGGCGGGGTCCGCGGGTCGACGCGCACGATGATCTGCGCCTCGCCGGCACCGGAGTGGATCTCGCGGGCAGCCGCGCCGCCCATGACGAGCTCGCCGTAGGCGAGGGCGTCGGCGCCGAGCTCCTCGACGAGGACGACCTTGATCGGGATCGCACCCTCGGTGGCCTGGCTGACGACGTCCAGCGCCTCCGGCCGGAAGCCGACGGTCACGTGCCCGCGGTCCTCGGGGACGATCTTGGAGAGGACCTCGCGGCTCAGCGGCACGCGGGTGTTGGCCAGCTGCGCGCCACCCTCGACGACCTGGAAGGAGCCGATGTTCATCGCGGGGGAGCCGATGAAGCCGGCGACGAACACGTTGTTCGGGCGGTCGTACAGGTCGCGCGGGTCGCCGACCTGCTGGAGCAGGCCGTCCTTGAGGACCGCGATGCGGTCACCCATCGTCATGGCCTCGGTCTGGTCGTGCGTGACGTAGACGGTCGTGACGCCGAGGCGGCGGGTCAGCGACGCGATCTGCGAACGCGTCTGGACGCGGAGCTTGGCGTCGAGGTTCGACAGCGGCTCGTCCATGAGGAACACCTGGGGCTGACGCACGATGGCGCGGCCCATGGCGACACGCTGACGCTGACCACCGGAGAGCGCCTTCGGCCGACGGTCGAGGTACTCGGAGAGGTCGAGCATCTTCGCCGTCTCCTCGACGCGCTTGCGGATGTCCGCCTTCGGCACGCCGGCGATCTTCAGGGCGAAGCCCATGTTGTCCGCCACGGTCATGTGCGGGTACAGGGCGTAGTTCTGGAACACCATCGCGATGTCCCGGTCCTTGGGCTGGACGTCGGTGACGTCCCGCTCGCCGATGAGCACGCGGCCGGCGTTGACGTCCTCCAGGCCGGCGAGCATCCGGAGCGAGGTCGACTTGCCGCAGCCGGACGGGCCGACGAGGACGAGGAACTCGCCGTCCTCGATGTGCAGGTCCAGGGCGTCGACGGCGGGACGCTCGGTCCCGGGGTAGATGCGGGTGGCCTTGTCGAAGGTCACGGTTGCCATGCTGCATTCCCTCCACCGGCAGGTACGTGCCGGACGATCCGAGTGGAGTCGGTGGTGCCTGGTGGCACCGACACGGGCTTCGACGCCCGTGCGACGCCGCCCATCGTGCCACACGGGCAGCCGCGCGGTGCAGGGCCTCAGGTCACGATCACGGCACGGGCCGGGGGCCCGCGCCGCCCGGCCGCCCGTCAGGCGCCCGGCTCGACCCGGTCCGCCAGGAGGGTGAGCACCTCGGCGAGCTCGGGGGGCCCGGCGACGCGGTGCCGCGCCGCCGTCCGCCCGGCCCCGACCTTGATCGTGACGTCGTCGGGGAGCAGGACCGCGAAGGCCCGTTCGTCCGTCACGTCGTCCCCGGCGTAGAGCAGCCGTGCCACCGCGAGCTCGGCCCGCAGCGTCGTCAGGGCCTGCCCCTTGGAGACGTCGAGGACGGACAGCTCGACGACGTCCTTGCCCGCCAGGACGTCGGCGCCGGCGGCCTCGCCGAGGGCCGCCACGGTCGCGGGCAGGTGGGCGGCGTCGTCGGGCGCGGCCCCGCGGGTGTGCAGGACGACGGAGGCCGGCTTGCGCTCGACC